>CASTFX010000114.1 GCA_949448405.1 uncultured Clostridia bacterium | reverse complement strand
GTATTACTAAGATGATAATAGTGATTATTAGTGCAACAAGCGTGATACCTCTATCACTTCTTTGGTTTTGGCTTTTTTTCATTTTTTCCTCCTTGGTTTTTTATTTTTTAATTGTTTTTTCGGACGTGCACGGACGACCAATGGTCGCCCCTACACATGTTTTTATTGTAAATGTGTTGGTGTATGAGCAATGGTTTCCCACACATTTTTTTTGGCGGACGTGCTAATTTCCGCCCCTACAATTGTTTATTTTACGGATTGTGCGTCCATACACATTCTTGTAATGGTTACGTGATTATATATGACAGAACAAAATCTGCCACCTGAATATATGTTTAAATTGTATCATTCATGGTGATATTTTGCAAGATATTTTAATTACATTTTTTGTTAATAAAAGTAATTTTTTATATATTATTCACAAATTATTATTTAAATATGTATAATTAAGCAAGCGTACAAACTTTTCATATAAAAAAAGAGATTCACTTTTGAACCTCTCTTTCCTTATTATTTTCTATGTATTATTCAGCTTCTGGTGCTTCTACTGGGCAAACTCCTGCGCAAGTTCCACATCCTATACATAAATCTGGATTTATTTCGAATCTTTCTTCTCCTTGTGAAATACATTCAACTGGGCAAGAAGCTGCACATGCTCCACAGCTTATACATTTATCTGTTATTTTGTATGCCATTATATCACCCCCTTCGTCTTTAATCTTTCATATCTTTTTTGTCTAATTCTTCAAGTTTCTCTAGTTCTTTCAATTCTTTGTTATCTATTGTTTCTTCCTCTACTTGTGCATCTTTTATTATCTTTATTTCACTAACTGGGAACTTCTTTATTTTTACAT
Source organism: uncultured Clostridia bacterium (assembly GCA_949448405.1). GTDB lineage: Bacteria > Bacillota > Clostridia > TANB77 > CAG-508 > JAAWPK01. The sequence continues at coordinate 2,897 of CASTFX010000114.1, read as the reverse complement.
TATCTTTTTCTTCTATCTTAACTCTTACCATTTCTTTAAGAGTTTCTACATTTTCTACTATTCCTTCTCCTTCTGCTGTCTTTACTATAGCTCCTGGCTTTGGTAGTCTTGATAGTTTTTCCTCGTATACTTCTTGTTCATATTTCAAACAACACATAAGTCTTCCGCAAGCTCCTGATATCTTTGATGGAGTGAGTGATAAGTTTTGTTCTTTTGCCATTTTTATTGATACTGTTTCAAAATTTGAAAGGTGTGAACAGCAACAAAGTTCTCTTCCACATATTCCATTTCCACCGATTCTTTTTATCTCGTCTCTTATTCCTATTTGTCTTAATTCTATCCTTGTTTTGAATATTGCTGCTAAGTCTTTTACAAGCTCTCTAAAGTCTATCCTTCCGTCTGCTGTGAAATAGAATAATATTTTGCTATTATCAAATTTATATTCTACATCTATTAAGTTCATATCTAATTTATGCTTTTTAATATTTTTTACGGCTATTCCAAAGGCCTCTTTTTCCTTAGCCTTATTTTCTTCATAGTGCTTTCTGTCTTTCTCTGTTGCTTTTCTTTTTACTGGTTTTAATGGAGTTACAATTCTATCTTCTGGAATCTCTTTATTTGCAATAACAACTTCTGCATATTCTTCTCCAAGTGCAGTTTCTACTACTACAAATTCTCCTACATTAAATCTATACTTTCCAGGATCAAAGTAATACACTTTTCCTGGCTTTTTTATTCTTATACCTACTATTGTCTTCATAACTTCCCCTCCTATTCCCAAATTTTAAGTATTAGATTATCTATACACATATCATAATTACTATTTGATTTTAGTTTACTCTTTGTTTCTTCTACATAATCTATGTATTCTAAATATCTAGTATCTGTTTTTGCTTTTTTTATTAAAATTGTATTTATATATTCTAGATTTTCAAATATATTATCTTTGTCTTTGTATAGTACGTCTAATTTATTTAATAAATCTATGCTTAAGTATTTTTCTACATTTCCAAATACTTTTTCTAATATTTCAAAACGTTCTCTATTTTCCTCTGTGATTTCTTTTTGTATCTCTTCTGTAAATGCTACTTTTGTACATCTTGATTTTATTGTTGCGAGTATTGTATTTTCATTGTTTGACACAAGTATTATTGTTATAAATTCTGGTGGTTCTTCTAATGTTTTTAATAAACAATTTTGTGCTTCTACTGTCATTTTTTCTGCATTATTTATGATATATACTTTCTTATTAGATATAATTGGTTTTTCCAAAATCTTATCTTGCATATTTCTTATTTCATCTATTTTAATGCTTTCTGTTATATCTTTGTTTATTTCAAAATAATCTGAATGATTATTGTCTGCAAACATTAGACATGATTTACAAGAGTTACAGTTTTCTTCATCTTCCAAGCATAATATCATTTTTGCAAACTCTTTGGCATAATCATAAGCACTTGTATTACCATTTCCTGAAAAAATATATCCATTTACTATCTTCTTTGACTTTATAGTATTTTTTAGTAACTGTTCTATTTGTGCATTTTTCAATTTATATTATCCTTCCTGTTTATTATACTTTTCCTAATTTATTTAATGGCCAAAATCTTGTAAGTACTTTACTTTCTATCTTTTCTATTGGTACGCAGCCAAATGCTCTACAATCTAGGCTTTCTTTTCTATTATCTCCCATTGCGAATACATATCCTTTTGGAACTGTTATGTTATAGAATTCTCCTGTTCTTTCTGTTTTTACATCATCTGCTAGGTAATTTTCCTGCAAAATTTCTCCATTTAGATAAACTCTACCATTTTCTATTAGTATAGTGTCTCCCTCTACTCCTATTACTCTTTTTATATAGCTCTTTTTGTTAAACTCTAAAACGTAATAAGTAAATTTTGAGAATATATTCTTTGGTACATATGAGTATTCTGCAACTGGGTTGTCCTCATTATACTTCACTTTCTCAGGGTCTGTAACTGTTGGTGCTTCAAAAGTGATTATTTCTCCTCTTTTGATTTCTTTTCCTGTTGTAATGCTCCATCTATCAAGTATAAGCCTGTCCTTTGGCATTAATGTTGGTTTCATTGATGGCATATTTACAACTGTTGGAGTAAAAACATAATGTCTAACAATAAGTGCTAACACTACTGCTATTATTATACAGGCTATCCATTCTATTACTTCTTTTAAATTTTTACTTTTCTCTGTATCCATTCGTTTTTATCCTCCTAATTGTATATTATATACCTATTTTACTCTTAAAATCAAGTTACACTATTATTTTTTTGTAGGTATTTTAATTACTACTTCTGTTCCTTCTCCTTTTTTACTCTTAATGTCTATACTTCCATTATTTTTGTCTAGTATTTCTTTTGCAATAGATAGTCCGTAGTCCTGTTCCTCCCATTTCTCTTGATCTTGCTATATCTACTCTATAAAATCTGTCAAATATACGTGTTAAGTCTTCTTCTGGTATTCCTATTCCATTATCTATTATTTTTATATATGCATCATTATATACAAAGCCTACATATATCTTAATATTCCCTCCATCTAATGTATATTTTATACTATTTGTTAAGATATTTAGTACTACTCTTTCTATTCCTTCTTTATCTGCATATACTGCTGGCACATTTGCAGTTACAAAGCATTCAACTGTATGATGCTTTTTACCTATTTCTAGTTGTACTTTGTCTTGGCATTGCTTTACTAGCTCTCCTAAATCAAATTCCTCTTTTGGCTCTTTTGATTCATTGTTATCGTATCTTGATAATGCTAAAAGATCTGTAACTAGTTTTGCCATTCTTCTTGCTTCTGTTGCAATTACTGTTAAAAATTTATCCTTAGTTTCTTTATCATATTCATCCTCTAATAAGGTATCTGCATATCA
>CASTFX010000113.1 GCA_949448405.1 uncultured Clostridia bacterium | reverse complement strand
GATAAAACTGTATATGACAATGTAGCATATGCAATGTACATAGTTAGGGCAACACAAAGACATATTAGAAGACAAGTTCCAATGGTATTATCACTAGTTGGACTAAGTGGAAAAGCAAAAATGTATCCACATGAGCTTTCAGGAGGAGAACAACAAAGGGTAGCATTAGCAAGAGCTTTAGTAAACAATCCATCAATGTTAATTGCAGATGAACCAACACGGAAACTTAGACCCAGAGACAGCATGGGATATAATGAACTTGATAAATGAGATAAATATGAGAGGAACTACTGTAATTGTTGCGACACATGCAAAAGATGTAGTAGATAAAATGAAAAAAAGAGTTATACATATAGAAAAAGGCACTATAGTAAGAGATGATAAAAAGGGTGGTTATGACAGTGAGATATAATATAATGGGGTATTTGATAGGTGAAGGATTTCGAAATGTACTAAAAAATAAAAAATCAACAGGTGCTGCTTTAGTTATAATGTGTATGTCTATGTTTATGTTCGGATTATTCTTCATATTAGGTGAAAATATAAATTATATAATGGATCAAGTAGAAGCAGAACAAGGAATGCAAGTATTTATTGAAGTAGGAACAAGCGATGCAGAAGTAAAAGAAATAGAAACAAAAATTAGAGCAATAGAAGGTGTAAATACAATAGAATTTGTTCCAGGAGAAGATGGATATAATCAATATATATCTAACTTACAAGAATATTCAGCAATAGTTGAAGGACTTGCACAGTTTATGCCAGATTCATACATAGTAACTTTGACAAATCTTGAATTAAATAGCAGTGTACAAGAACAAATAAAAGCAATAGAAAAGATAGATGATATACAAAGTAGTAATTCAACAATTAGCATGCTTATGAATGTAACAAAAGGAATAAGAATAGTAACTCTTGCGATACTTGCAATATTAGTAATAATATCAATATTTATAATAACAAATACAATAAAACTTACTGTACATGCAAGAAGAAAAGAAATATCAATAATGAAATATGTAGGAGCAACAAATGGTTTTATAAGATGGCCATTTATTGTAGAAGGTATTATAATAGGAATAATTGCAGCATTAATTACTATTTTAATAGTTGGAGGATTATATAATGTTGCAACAAATGGAATAGTGCAAACAGATACATTCGCAAAATTAAATGTAAAATTATATACATTTGCAGATATGTTTACATTATTAATATCAACATATGTAATACTTGGAGCTGGAATAGGAATAGTAGGAAGCTCAATTTCAATGAGAAAATATCTAGAAGTTTAGAAATTAGGAGGAAATTACATGAAAAAGAAAATAGTTAGTATAATACTTGTATTAATATTACTTTCAGCTTCAGTAATAACTTTTGCAGCAGATGAAGATGAGTTAAAAGACAAAAAGAATGACTTAAAAAATGATATAAAAGAAACAGAACAAAAAATTGATCAAATACAGGACAAAAAAGATGAGGCAAAGAGTGAAATAGAAAAATTAAATGATGAAATTGCTCAAAAATCATATGAAGTAGATGTAATAACTGAAGAACTTAATAAATTAAATGGAGAAGTTTCAAAGATAAAAGTTGAACTAGAAGAAGAACAAAAAAAATATGATGATCAGTATGAAGCTCTTAAATCAAGAATGATAGCACAATACAAAATAGGAAGTGTTTCATATTTGGATGTACTTCTTAACGCAAGTAGTTTAACAGACTTTATATCAAGATACTACATAATAGAAAAAGTAGCATCATATGATTCAAAAATGTTAGACCAAATAGAAGAAAAGAAGGAAAAAATAGAAACTTCAAAAACAGAATTAGAGAAAAAACAAAATGAGGTTAAGGAAAAACAATCTAAGTTAAAATTAGAAGAAATTGCATTATCAAACAAAAGAACAATTAAAAGTGATTATATAAATCAGTTAAGTGATGAAGAAAGAGAGCTAGAAAAAGAAAAGGACAAACTAGAAAAAGAATTAAAAACAACAGAAAATGAATTAGCAGAGATTGCAAGAAAAGCAGCTGAAGCCGCAGGAGGCGGAGGCTTCGTATATGCAGGTGGTAAAATAGAATGGCCATGTCCAAATTATAGTAGAATATCTTCTTATTTTGGATATAGAGGATCAGCTGCAACAGGAGGCGTTGGTTCATCAAATCATAAAGGAATAGATATTGCAGCAGCAAAGGGAAATTCAATAATAGCAGCAGAAGATGGAGTAGTCATTAAAGTATCTAATACATGTTCGCACAATTATGCAAAAACATATAAAACAAGATGCAAATGTGGTGGAGGATATGGAAATTATCTAATGGTATCTCATGGAAGTCTAGTTACAATATATGCACATTGTACAAGTATATTAGTAAGCAACGGACAAAAAGTAAAGAGAGGGCAACAAATTGCAACAGTTGGATGTACAGGATATTCAACAGGAAATCACTTACACTTTGGAACTCTTTTAAATGGTACATATGTAAATCCAATGCAATATTTTAACAAATAATAAACAAAAATATTAAATTCACTTAAAGAAATTTTCTTTAAGTGAATTTAATTAATAAAAAATGAATATAATTTATCTGGAGGCTTTTATATGGAAAATAAAAAAAGGCAAACAATATATAAAACAATAATGCTTATTATAGTAGTTACAATTGTGACATTTGTAGTAACAAGCATTATAAACTATGATGGTAGTAGAAACTATAGAATAACTGCAAATGGAGACAGTGATATAACATCACAAATAGAAAGTGCAGTTTCATTAGTTACAGAGTTAATAGAAGAAAAATATTTAGGAGAATTTGACAAGGAAAAACTTGTTGAAGGTGCATTAAAAGGTATGGTAGAATCTGTTGGAGATGTATATACAGAATACTATACAAAAGAAGAACTTGAAGATTTTACAGCAACTACACTTGGAAACTTTGTAGGGATAGGTGTATATATGCAAGCAAATAAAGAAACGGATACAGTTATAGTACAATCAGCAATTCCAAATTCACCAGCAGAAAAAGCAGGCTTGCAAATGGGAGACCAAATATTAAAGGTAGATGGAATAGAATATAGAGCAGAAGAAATAGATGAGATGACAAACAATATAAGAGGAGAAGAAGGAACAGAAGTTACACTAACAATTAAAAGAGGAGAAGAAATATTAGAAATAAAAGTAACAAGAGGCAGTGTACACATAAATTATGTTACAGATAAATTATTAGAAGATAATATAGGGTATATATATATAGAAACATTTGACGAAGGCTGTAGAGATGATTTTTTCAATGCATATAAGAGATTAGAAGAGCAAGGCGCAAAATCACTAATAATCGATTTAAGATACAATGGAGGAGGACTAGTGGATGAGGCACTAGATATTGCAGATTTAATATGTGATAAAGATAATACATTGTTAGTTACTGCAGATAAAAATGGAAAAAAAGAAGTGACTAAAGCTAAATCAGATGCAACTATAAAAATGCCAATAGTATTGATAGCAAACGGAGCATCAGCAAGTGCATCAGAAATACTTGCAGCAGCACTAAAAGACAATGGAAAAGCTGAAATAGTAGGGGAAACAACATATGGAAAAGGAGTAATTCAAGAACTTATAAAATTATCAAATGGAGGTGCACTAAAAGTAACATCATCAGAATATTATACTCCTAAGGAACAAAAAATAAATGAGGTTGGAGTAGAGCCAAATCATAAAGTAACAGGACTACAAGAACAAGAGATAAAAGCTAAAGAGATATTAAAAGAAAAAATGCAATAG
>CASTFX010000112.1 GCA_949448405.1 uncultured Clostridia bacterium | reverse complement strand
GTCATACTTACTTGTTACTTCATAAGGAGAATGCATTGAAAGTACTGGTACTCCGCAGTCTATTACATCTACTCCTTTATTTGCTAGGATATATGCGATAGTTCCTCCACCGCCTACATCTACTCTTCCAAGCTCAGCTAATTGATAACTTATATCATTTTTTTCAAGTATGGCTCTCATTTTTCCTATAAATTCTGCATTTGCATCAGAACCTCCACCTTTTCCTCTTGCTCCTGTGTATTTATCAAAAGATACACCATATGAAGAATAAGCTGAATTTGTTCTATCAGAAACTGAACCATAAATTGGGTCATAACATGTTCCAACATCAGCAGATAACATACTTGAATTACAAAATACCTTATTTAATAAGTTAGGTCTATTTTCTCCTGATTTATTTAAAAGTTCTGCAACAAAGTTATCAAATACTTGTGATTCCATTCCAGTATTTCCCATACTTCCTACTTCTTCTTTATCTGATAATATACATATTGCTGTTTTATCTGTAACATTTGCCTCCATTACAGCTCTTAAAGCTGAATATGCACATACCTTATCATCTTGACCATACCCTGCTACCATACTTCTATCAAATCCAAGACTTTTGGCATTAAATGCTGGTACAAGTTCTAATTCTGAACTTAAGAAATCTGCTTCTTTTATTCCATATTTATCATTTAGTAGTTTCATGATATTTAATTTTACTTTTTCACTTACGCTATCGTCATTGTATGGCATGTTTCCAATAAGAAGATTTAAGTCTTCTCCATCTATTCCATCATCTAATTTTTTTTGCATTTGCTCTCTTGCTAAGTGTGGTAAAAGATCTGTAATTGTAAATATAGGATCTTCATCTTTTTCTCCTATATTTACTGTTATTTTCTCTCCATTTGTCTTAACTATAACTCCATGAAGTGATAAAGGTATTGTTGTCCATTGATATTTTTTTATTCCACCATAATAGTGAGTATTAAAGTATGCAAATTCTGTATCTTCATATAATGCATTTGGTTTTAAATCTAATCTTGGAGAATCAATATGTGCTCCAACAAGATTTAGTCCTTCTTCTAACTTTTTATTTCCTATTACAGCAACATACATGCTTTTCCCTCTGTTTATATAATAAACCTTATCTCCTGCTGATATGTTGTCTACTGTATTTAAGTCTTTGTATCCATTATTATCTAGTATTTCTTTTGCTGATACAACAAATTCTCTTTCTGTTTTAGACTTATTTAAAAATTCTATATATTCATCTGAAAATTTGAATATAATCTTTTTATCTTCTTCTGATGCCTTAATCCATCCTGATTTTTTATTGTTAAATAACTCCTCTTCTAATTTTTTTCCCTCTGTTTTTTCTTTGTTTTCCATAAACAAATTTCTCCTTTCTTTTCACTTATTTTAAGTTCAAAAAAGAATTAGTATAGTGCTAGGCAGACAAGATTGAATTCAATGAGGCATGCTTTTTGCACGTTGATTTGATTTCAGTCGAGGTCTAACGACGCAATATGCTGATTATTTTTTGAACTAAACGTTAAATCTAAATAATACAATATCTCCGGTCTTGCATAATATAATCTTTTCCTTCTGAACGTAATAATCCTTTTTCCTTTACTGCATTCATTGAGCCTTCTTTAACTAGGTCATCATATGAAACAATCTCTGCTCTAATGAAGCCTCTTTGTATATCTGAATGTATTTTTCCTGCAGCCTCTGGTGCTTTAGTTCCTTTCTTTATTGTCCAAGCTCTAACCTCTGGTTTTCCAGCTGTTAAAAATGACATAAGCCCAAGTAAATCATAACTTGCCTTAATTACTTTATCTAATCCTGATTCTTCAATTCCTAAAGCTTCTAACATCTCTTTTTTGTCTTCTCCTTCAAGCATAGATAATTCTTCTTCTATTTTGACACATAAAGGTATAACTTTTGCATTTTCAGTTTTTGCATATTCTTTTACTTCATTTACATATTTATCTGTATCAGCTGTTAAAATCTGCTCTTCGTTAATATTTGCAATATATAGTATTGGTTTTAATGTAAGCAAATATGCATCTTTGATTACCTCTTGTTCTTCTTCTGTAAAATTTATTGTTCTTGCAGATTTTCCGTTCTTCTAAAACTTTCTTAGTTTTTTCTAAAACTTCAATTTCAAATGCGTATTTTTTATCTGCTTTAAGCATTTTTTTTGCTTTTTCTATTTTTTTATCAATAGTTTCAATGTCTGCAAATATTAATTCTAGATTTATTGTTTCTATATCTCTATTTGGTGCAATGTTTCCATCAACATGTACTACGTTTGAATTTTCAAAGCACCTTACAACTTCTACTATACTATCAACTTCTCGAATATGTGATAAGAATTTATTTCCAAGTCCTTCACCTTTGCTTGCTCCTTTTACAAGTCCTGCTATATCTACAAATTCTATAACTGCTGGTGTTGTTTTTTCTGGTTCATACATTTTTGTAAGTTCATTTAATCTTTCATCTGGAACTGCTACCATACCAACATTTGGCTCTATTGTACAAAATGGATAATTAGCACATTCTGCCCCTGCATTTGTTATGGCGTTAAACATTGTACTTTTTCCTACATTTGGAAGCCCTACTATACCTATTTTCATTTTTTGTTATCCTTCCTTTATTTTTAAAGTTACATTCCTATTATATTTCCTTTTTATATTTATTGCAAGAGTTTAAGAGAAAAAAACTAGTTTGGATTTTGAGTTGTATTATTCTTTACTAATTAAATATATAAAGCTCAGCCCCCAGTGATAAATCACCGGGGGCTGAGCTTTATAGCTTCATCACTCCATAACAGTTATTTTTCTATTTGGTATGCGCTCCGTTTCGTCGCCCCAGTCAACGTACCAATACCTACCTTCCTTGTAGGCATAGTAGTACAGATACGTTTTATAGTTCGCTTCCTGGTTGTTGCCGAATACTACTTGTACCCAGTCGGTTCCCAAGTCCTCTTCGGCGATGTATACCCAATAGTCAATCGCCTTACCAGCCTCTTCGTTTCTGGGTGCCCACAGCACAGAATACCCATACTGTTCAGCATTTTCTCTCAGAGGGTAGTAAGTGCTGGTCTCTCCGTCGACCGTGATGGCAACTCATCTCTATCTTCTTATGACAAAAATAAGAAAATATTGATATTTAGTACAGTTTATCCTATAGTTTATAAATAAAAATTGGAGGTAAAAGATTATGAAAAATGAAGTATTAAGAAAAGAATTTACAGATGAAAAGACTGGAATAAGTTATACATTAGTTGGAGATTACTATCTCCCTAACTTAACTTTAGAACAAGAAGAAAAAATTACACTTAACAAATATGGATTATTAAGGCTAGATTATTTGAAGAAATACAAAAAAGCTGATTATATAATACTATTTATGAATAAAGAACTCAATAATCATTTAAAAGAAGTACAAGAAACAGCACAAGCAAGAGTAAATGATATTGTAGAAAAGTTAAAATCTAAAAGTAATTTAACTGAAGATATGAAAAATACTGATATGCTTTATTGGATTGGAACGATGAATGCAATAAAAAATCAAGCAGAAGAAATTGTTTTAAAAGAACTAATTTATGTATGATAAAGTTACTCTACTTTTAAATATAATTGCCTTAAAATTGATTTTTGGGCTTAATTGAATAGGAACAAATTAACTACTTATAGTTTTATAACTATGAGTAGTTTTTTATGTTCAAAAGAGAAATGCAACACCTCTTAAAAAGTGTTTGGTGTGATGAGCCGATGCTATAAAGTTTATCCGTATTCGTACTAACGGTCTATTG
>CASTFX010000111.1 GCA_949448405.1 uncultured Clostridia bacterium | reverse complement strand
TGAAAAAAGAGCAGAAATTGTTGGAGGAGTAATCTTGATGTTAATGGGAATTAAGATATTATTTGACCACTTATATGGAATAGAGCTTCTGTAAAGAATTTTAATTCTTAATTTTATATAACAAATATTGAAAATATATAAATGATTATATTATAATATGTTTGAAATCTCAAAAGGAGGAGTAATTATGGGACTAAACTTAAAAAATGTAACTAAAATTTATGCAGAAAAAACAGCTGTAGATAGTCTATCATTAGAAATGGATAAACCAGGTGTGTATGGACTTCTAGGAACAAATGGAGCACGGAAAAACAACTACAATAAGAATGATTTTAGGAATTATGAAAAAAAGTTCTGGAGAAATAACTTGGAATGGACAAAAAGTAGATAGAAAGAATGTAAATTTCGGATATTTACCAGAAGAGAGAGGAATATATCCAAAAACAAGAATACGTGAACAACTTATATATTTCGCAAAATTAAAAGGAATGACAAAAGAAGAAGCAAACAAAGAAATAGAGAAATGGTGTGAAAAGCTAAAAGTTACAGAATATTTAGACATGACAGCAGAAAAACTTTCAAAAGGAAATCAGCAGAAAATACAATTTATAGCTGCAATTTTACATAACCCTGAGCTTATAGTCTTAGATGAACCATTTAGTGGATTAGATCCAGTAAATACAGAGCTTTTAAAGAATGTAATATTAGAACTTGTAAAAGACGGAAGATATATAATAATGTCAAGTCACCAAATGAGCTCTATTGAAGAATTTTGTACAGAAGTATTAATATTAAATAGAGGAAAAACTGTATTAAAGGGAAATCTTAAAGAAATAAAAGAACAATATCCAGCAAATAGAATTTCTTTAAGCACAAAAGAAAATGTAGACAAATACATAAAAGAAGCAGGCTTAGAAATATATAATAGCAAAGATAATGAATATGAAATAAAATAGAAAATGAAGAACAAGGGTACAAGCTATTTGACATATTAGGGAAAAATAATATAAAAGTTTTAAAATTTGAAATTAAGAAACCATCACTTAACGACATATTTATAGAAAAGGTAGGTGAGTAATATGAAGGATTTAATGACTGTTGCAACATTTACAATGAAAGATATGATAAAGAGAAAATCATTTTTAGTATCAAATATAATAATTTTGTTAATTATCGTAGTATTATTCAATGTTCCAAACATTATAAAAATGTTTAAGGGAGACAGTGAATTATTTGAAGATACTAAAATTTTAATAGTAGATAAAGACAATATATTTGGAGGAACTTTAGAAAACCTAAATAATATGGAACTTGGATATGAGGTACAAGTTTCAAACGAGGAAGTAGGATTTGAAGCTATAAAAGAAAAGATTGACAATGGAGATATAGGCGAAGCTTTAGTAATTAATGCAAATGGAAATGAAATAAAGATGGAGTACATAGTAGATAATTTACTTTATGTAGAAGAAATGCCAGAAAAATTAGTAAGTAGCTTATCAAGTCTGTACACAAATTTACAAATGGCAAAATTAAATCTAACACAAGAACAACTTGCAAGTATAACACCAAACTTTACTTTTGATATGAAACAAACAGAAGAACAAGAAATGGAAGGAAATCCATTTATAATGATGATATTATCACTTGTTTTATTCTATGCAATATATTTCTGTGCATATCAAGTATCAAGCTCAATAACCACAGAAAAAACTTCAAAGATAATAGAAACACTTGTAACATCAACTAAGCCATCAACAATAGTTTTAGGTAAAACCATAGGAATAGGAATTGTAGGATTATTCCAAATCTTAGCAATGATAATAGTTGCATTAATATCTAATGCATTATTTATGGAAGAAGGTTTCTTAGATGGAGTAATCAATTTTGAAAACTTCACACCATTCTTGCTTATAATAACATTAGTATATTTCTTGCTTGGATACTTCTCATATGCTCTATTATATGCTTTAACAGGTTCAACAGTAAGCAAACCAGAGGACATACAATCAGCTAATTCACCAGTTGCAATACTTGCGGTAATAGGTTTCTATCTTGCATACTTTACAATGATGAACCCAACAAGCGAACTAAATGCGTTTGCAGGATTACTTCCATTATCATCACCATTTTGTATGCCATTTAGAGTAATGTCAGGAATAGCAGGATATGGAGAAGTTGCATTATCAGTAGGAATACTACTTGTTACGATATTTGTTATTGCTAAAGTTTCTATAAAGATATATTCAAGCGCAATATTAAACTATGGAAGCAAGATAAGTTTAAAAGATATAATGAAGATTTATAAAGATAAAGAAAACTAAGAATAGAAGGGGTAAGAATTTCTTACTTCTTTTTTTAATAAAAACTCTTGACAAATACAAACATACGTTTTATAATAATTATGGTGGTGGTTAAGATATGGAAAGACAAATATTACATATAGATGTTAATAATGCTTTCCTTAGCTGGACTGCAGTAGAAATGCTTAAGAACGGAGATACACTTGATATTAGAACAATACCAGCGATAATTCGGTGGAGATGAAACAAGACGAGCAGGTATTGTACTTGCAAAAAGTATGCTCGCTAAAAAGTGTGGAGTAAAAACAGGAGAAACAATTTATGCAGCAAGAAAAAAATGTCCTAATCTTAAAGTGTTTCCAGGCTGTGAATACAAAATATATAAAGATTATTCTAACAAATTATATAACATGTTATTAGAATATACAGACAAAATAGAAAGATATAGCATAGATGAATGTTTTATGGATATGACAGAATTTTTAATGAAGGATACTTTGATAAATAAAGCATATGAAATAAGTAAAAGAGTAAAAAACGAATTTGGATTTACAGTTAATATAGGAGTGGCACATAATAAATTACTTGCAAAAATGGCATCAGATTTTACAAAACCAGATAAAGTACATACACTTTTTGAAAATGAAATAGAAAGCAAAATGTGGACATTACCAGTATCAGAGTTATTTATGCTTGGAAAAAAGTCAGTACCAAAACTAGAACACATGAAGATAAAAACTATAGGAGACTTAGCAAAATATGACAAAACGAAATTAATTAAAACCTTTGGAAAACACGGAATTTTAATGTGGGAATATGCAAATGGAATTGATAATTCAGAGATAGTAACCAAAAGAGAAAGACCTAAAAGCATTGGTAATTCAGTAACACTTCCAAATGATATAAGAAATAAAGAAGAACTAGAAAAAGTATTATTTGCTTTAACTGAGCAAGTAACTTATAGGTTAAGAAAGGAAAAATTATTAGCCAAGGTAGTTAATGTACAGCTTAGAACAAAAGATTTTTTAGATACTTCACATCAGAAAAAATTAGAAACTCCAGTATCAAATACTAAAGAGATATATTCAGCTGCAAGCGAGCTATTAAACGAAATGTTTGTAAAAGGAACAGCGATACGTTTAGTAGGAATGAGAGTTGATAATCTAATAGATAAAAATGAATTACAATTATCCCTATTTGATGATAAAGCGAATGAAAAGCAAGACAAAATTGATAACACAATAGATATGCTAAAAGATAAATATGGATATGATTTTATAACAAGAGCGAGTAAATTGGAATTAGAAAAGACAGTTAAAATGAGAAGAAAGGACTAATTACAAAATTTCACAGAAAATACACAAAAAACCAATTTAGAATTAACAATTCATTTATATAATTCAATTAGTAAATGAGAAGGGAGGAGATTAAAGGAGAAAATATAGTGATAAAAGACGAGGAAAGATTAATAACTAATAGTTTAGTTTCAATAAATATAAAAGACCAAGAGTTTAATAAATTTGTTAGACTATATG
>CASTFX010000110.1 GCA_949448405.1 uncultured Clostridia bacterium | reverse complement strand
CTTTTTCAGCAGCCTCGACCAATGGTCGCCCCTACGTACCTATACATTAATCAATTTAACCTTTCATTTGATTTCTAATATATTCTGTTTCTTCATCTTTGTCTAATCTCATGAAAAGTGGATTTCCCTTTTCTACTACTTTATAATCATTTGTTAAAATATCATAATTGTATATTTGTTCCCATGAAATTAGTTTTTCATCATTTAGTCCAAGTTGATTTATTATTTCATTTGCAGTATTTGTTATTATAGGTTTCAATATTATAGCAAATTTTCTTAAATTCTCTACTAAATGATACATTGCAGAAGCAAGTTCTTCTATTCTTTCTTCTTTTATTAAAACCCAAGGCATTGTCTCATCTATATACTTATTTGTTCTTGAAATTGCTTTCCATGTTTCTTCTAGGGCATTGTTTATATGGTAATTTTCCATATATTCTTCTGCCTTTTTTATATATTCTATAGTTTCTTTTTCTAAATTTTCATCAAATTCAGTAACAAAACCTTTATATTTAGGAATATTACCTTCGAAGTATTTATTAATCATTCCTATTGTTCTATTTAATAGATTTCCTAAATCATTACATAAGTCAAAATTATATCTCTCTACAAATCCCTCTGGTGAAAATACTGCGTCTTGTCCAAAAGAAAATTCTCTAAGCAAGAAATATCTTGTTGCATCTAGTCCATATTTGTTTACTAACATATCTGGGTATACAACATTTCCTTTTGACTTAGACATTTTGCCATCTTTCATCATTATAAATCCATGTGCATATATTTTTTTAGGAAGTGGTAATCCTAAAGCCATTAAGAATATTGGCCAATATATACCATGAAATCTTATAATATCTTTACCAACTATTTGAAGGTTAGCTGGCCAATATTTTTTAAATAAGGTATCGTCATCTGACATATATCCTAAAGCTGTTAAATAATTAACTAAAGCATCTAACCACACATATATTACATGCTTTGGATCCTTTTGTACTTTTACTCCCCAATCAAAGCTTGTTCTTGTTACACATAAATCCTCTAATCCTGGTTTCAAGAAATTATTAAATAGCTCATTTTTTCTTGTTTCTGGTTCAATAAAATGAGGATTTTCTTCATAAAATTTTATAAGTCTATCTGCATACTTCTTCATATTAAAGAAATATGCTTCTTCTTTCATTTTCCTTACATCTCTACCACAGTCTGGACATTTTCCATCTACTAACTGAGTTTCTGTAAAATATGTTTCACAAGGAGTACAATACCATCCCTCGTACTCTCCTTTGTATATATCTCCTTGCTCCATTAATCTATCAAATATTTTTTCTACTACAGCAGTATGTCTTTTTTCTGTTGTACGAATAAAGTCATCATATTCAATACCCATAAGATCCCATATTTTTTTTGCATAATCAGCCATTATATCTACATGCTCTATTGGTGTCTTTCCTTCTTTTTTTGCTACTTCTTCTATTTTTTGGCCATGTTCATCAAGACCTGTTAAAAATCTTGTATCATATCCTCTAAGTTTTTTATATTTACTTATTGTATCTGCAAGTACTGTTGTATATGCAGTTCCGATATGAAATTTTCCACTTGGATAATAAATTGGTGTAGTTATATAAAATGTTTCTTTATTCATTTCTATCAAGTCCTTTCTTAATTGTATGCCTCTTTACTTGAATTATATTTTGCTCCAAAACCAATCCAAACTATTATCAATACTTTTCTTATTTCTATGTTTAGCCTCTATATCATCTATCCACAAATATGCTAGATAAGTTATTAATACAAATCCAAAGTCATATAACATTGACGTAGAAAGTATTACTGTATAATCTGCATATGCTTCTCCAAAAGCAAATAGTTGAATTGTATGAACTACAAGTAGTCCTACACATAGTATTAATGCTATTGCTGGGATAATTGCTCTTTTTATTTCATGTCCTAAGAAAATTGCTGCTATTATAGCTGCTAGGCAAAGAACAACTGTTAATGGTTCTGTTAAATTTATTACTGGCATTTTTATTTCCTCCTTCTCTTTTGTAAAACGCAAAGTTGCATAAATATATTATATATGGTTTTTTATGGTTTTGGCAAGACTTTAAAGAAATTTTGTTATATTTTTAAACTTTCATTTTGCACTTCCTGACCCTCATTTAACTCTTGTGCTTCTTCGATTGTTTCTTCTGCTTCAACAACTTGTTCTTCTTTTTCCATATCATCTGTTATCCATCTTACAAGGTTTAAATTCTGTGAATCTAGTATCATTTCATGTTTTGGCATTATCCTAAATGTATAACCATAGTTACCACCAGTTGAAAGTGCTATTTTAGCTTTGTAAATATTACTATCTTTAAACAGTTTATCCATTTCTGTAATTTTTATGTCTTCTAATATCCCATTATCTAAAACTTTTCCAGAGTATACTTGAACAGATACTTTATTTGGGTCTATATTTTGAAGATCTACTTCACAGCTTACTTCTATATTATTTCCAGCATCTATTGTTACATTATTCAAGTTATTTAATTGTTTAATTTTTATCTTATTCCATCTTGTTTTAATGTCACTTATCCATTCATTTAACCTTATAACATTTTCTATATCTGAATAATATTTATTATATAAATTACAAAGTGGTAAATATAGATTTTCTGTGTAATCTACTAACATTCTTGCTGTACTATATTGCCAACCTGTAGATGATATAGAATTTTTCATTAATCTTATCCATTGATTAGAGAATTTCTCTCCTTCTTGTCTATCATAATATGCAGGTATTATTTTATTTTCTAATGTATCATAAATACTTTGGCAATCTTCATTATCTTGTACATCATAAGAATCATAGTCTTTATTTTGTCCTATTATCCAACCATTTTCCTTATTATATCCTTCTACCCACCAACCATCAAGTATTGAGAAATTAAGTACTCCATTTATAGAAGCTTTTTGTCCACTTGTTCCTGACGCTTCCATAGGTCTTCTTGGGTTATTTAGCCATACATCAACACCACTTACTAAATATCTTGACATTGCTATATCATAGTCTTCTAGTAAGAATATCTTTCCTTTGAACTGAGGTTTCATAGATATTTCATGTATTTGTCTTATTAACTCTTGTCCTTCTATATCTCTTGGGTGTGCCTTTCCTGCAAATACTAACTGTACAGGAGTTTTACTATTATTTAATATCTCTGTTATTCTTTCTAAGTCTCTGAATATTAAAGTTCCTCTTTTATATGTTGCAAATCTTCTAGCAAAACCTATTGTTAAGATGTTTGGGTCTAGTTTAGAAACAATTTCCATTATTTCTTCATATCTCATTCCATTTCTTCTTAACCTACTTATAGTATTATCTCTTATAAGCTTCATTAATTTTAATTTTCTTTCGAAGTGTGCTTCCCATAATTCTTTATTTGGAATATTATTTATTTTATTCCATGTATTTTCTAAATGTATATTATCTTGCCAATATGGTGTTAAATATTTATTATATAATTCTTTCATTGTAGGAGCAAGCCAGCTACATGTATGTACACCATTTGTTACATGTGTTATTGGGGATTCACTTGCTGAAATTTCTGGCCAAACATCACTAAATAACTCTCTTGAAACTCCTCCATGCAATTTACTAACTCCGTTTTTCTTTCCTGCGAACTTAAGCGCAAATATTCCCATGTTAAATCCTGGTTCCATTTCCTCTTTAGGGTTCATTCCTAATCTCAAGAATTCTTCTCTTTCTATTCCAAGTCTAGGCCAGAAATTCTTGAAGTATTTTTCCATAAGTTCTACTGGGAATATATCATTTCCTGCTGGTACTG
Source organism: uncultured Clostridia bacterium (assembly GCA_949448405.1). Lineage (GTDB taxonomy): Bacteria > Bacillota > Clostridia > TANB77 > CAG-508 > JAAWPK01. Next base: position 142 of record CASTFX010000110.1, on the reverse strand, counting down.
GAGTATGTGTTGTAAACACTGTTTTAGCTGATACTATTGTCATTGCATTTTTAAATGATAATTGTTTTTCTTCAACTAACTCTCTTGCAAGTTCAAGTATTAAGAAAGCTGAGTGTCCTTCATTCATATGATATACTGTAGG
>CASTFX010000109.1 GCA_949448405.1 uncultured Clostridia bacterium | reverse complement strand
GCCAAGAAGAACAAAAACTTATGTTATCACTTATAAAACCTAAATATTTTATGCCAGTACATGGCGAATATAGACAACTTATAGCACATGCAGAAACAGCAGAAAAAATGGGAGTGCCACATGAAAATGTATTCATTATGAAAAACCGGAAGAGTGTTAGAAATAGGAGAAGATAGTGCTAAGATAACAGGTTCTGTACCATCAGGAAAAGTTATGGTAGATGGACTTGGAATCGGAGATGTAGGAAGTATAGTTCTAAAAGACAGACAGCATCTAGCACAAGATGGACTTATTATAGTAGTACTTGCAATAAATGGAGCAACAGGAGAAATAGTATCAGGCCCAGAAATAATTTCAAGAGGATTTGTATATGTTAGAGAATCAGAAAATCTAATGGAAGATATGAAAAAATCATTAAAACGTGAACTTGAAAAATTAGAAAAAGAACATATAACAGACTGGGCAGTTATAAAATTAACAGTAAAAGATGCATTAAAAGATTTCTTATTAAAGAAAAATAAAAGAAACCCAATGGTATTACCAATTATTTTAGAAGTTTAAAAAATATTAGAGCAAGTGCTCAAATGGAGGTTTTTATGGATTATAAAGAATTAGCAAATTTAATATTTCCAAATGTAAAGGATGCTTCTTACTATGAAGAGAAATATCCAGAAAGAAAATTAAAAGAAGGCGCAATGGTAGTAAGATTTGCACCAAGTCCAACAGGTTTTGTTCATATAGGAGGAATATTCACAAGTGTAATATGCTCAAAAGTCGCAAAACAGACAGACGGAGTATTTATGCTAAGAATAGAGGATACAGACCAAAAAAGAGAAGTAGAAAACGGAGTAAATGGAATAATAGATGCATTAAAGAAATTTGACTTAGAGACAGATGAAGGAATGACAGATGAAGACACTTCAAAAGGAGCTTATGGACCATATAAACAAAGCCAAAGAAAAGAAATATACCAGGCATTTGCTAAAAAATTAATAGAAGAAAAGAAAGCATATCCATGTTTCTGCAAGCAAGAAGAACTAGACTCAATGAGAGAAAAACAAGAAAAAGCAAAATTAAGACCAGGATATTATGGAGCTTGGGCAGCATGTAGAAATTTAGGATTAGATGAGATAGAAAAAAGAATAAAAAACGGAGAAGAATATATAATTAGATTTAAATCACAAGGAGATCCAGAAAGAAAAATCAAACACCATGATGTGATAAAAGGTAATATAGAATTCCCAGAAAATGACCAAGATATAGTAATAATAAAATCAGATGGACTTCCAACATATCACTTTGCTCATGTTGTAGATGACTATTTAATGAGAACAACACATGTAATACGTGGAGATGAGTGGTTATCTTCATTACCAGTACATATACAATTATTCCAAGCACTAGAAGTAAGACCACCTAAATACGCACATATTGCCCCTATAATGAAAGAAGAAGATGGAGCAAAGAGAAAACTAAGCAAAAGAAAAGACCCAGAAGCAGCAGTTGAATTTTACTCAAAAGAAGGTATACCAGCAGATGCTGCAAAAGAATATTTGCTAAATATAGCAAATTCAAACTTTGAACAATGGAGGAGACAAAATAAAACAGCTAGTATAGATGAATTTGAGCTTCAACTAAACAAAATGAGTGTAAGTGGAGCATTATTTGATATGGTAAAATTAGAAGATATATCAAAAAGTGTAATATCAAGATATTCAAAAGAAAAGGTATATGACATGGCATATACTTGGGCAGAAGAATATGATAATGATCTAAAAGAATTATTACAAAAAGACAAAGAATATTCTTTAAAAGTTTTAGGAATTGAAAGAGGAAATGAAAAGCCAAGAAAAGATATAGAAAAATGGTCTAAATTAAAAGACAACATAGAATATATGTATGATGATAGATTTTTAAGTGAAGAAATAAATTATGAATATCAAAAAATAAATGACAAAGAAGAAATAAAAAATATTATTCAAGACTACATGGATAATAAATTAAATTTATCAGATGACAAGCAAACATGGTTTAATAAAATTAAAGATGTAGCAGAAAAATTTGGATATGCAAGAGAAGTAAAAGAATATAAACAAAATCCAGAAAGTTATAAAGGACATGTAGGAGATGTAAGTACAGTTATCAGAATAGCATTAACAGGAAGAGCAAATACTCCAGATATGTATGAAATAATGCATGTTCTAGGAAAAGAAAGTATAGAAAAAAGATTAAATAAAGCAATAAAATAAATAGAGCAGTATTTAATAAGGAGTAATATTTTGAGAAATATAAGACTGACAATTGAATATGATGGACATGATTTTAATGGTTGGCAGAAACAGCCAAACAAACCAAACATACAAGGAGAAATAGAAAAAGCAATAGAAACGATAACAAAAGAAGAAGTAGAACTAAATGCGTCTGGAAGAACAGACGCAGGAGTCCATGCACTTCGGACAAGTTGCAAATTTTAAGACAGAAAGTCAAATAAGCTTGGATAAACTAATTCTGGCATTAAATAGCAATTTAAAAAAATCAATAAAAATAAAAAATGCAGAAGAAGTATCAGAAGAATTCCACTCAAGATATAATTGCAAAGAAAAGACATATAGATACATAATAGACAATTCACAGTATGGAAGTGCAATATATAGAGCACAAGAATATCATGTTCCACAAAAGCTTGATTTGGGAAAAATGCAAGAAGCAGTAAAATACTTTGAAGGAACACATGACTTCAAGGCTTTTAAAGCAAGCGGAACAAGTAGCAAAAGTAGTATAAGAACTATATATGAAGGACGAGTATATAAAGATGGAGAAAAAATAATAATAGAATTAACAGGAAATCGGTTTTCTATATAACATGGTAAGAATAATATCAGGAACACTGGTAGAAGTAGGAATGCGGTAAAATATCTCCAAAAGATATAACAAAAATAATAGAAAAAGAAGATAGAAAAGAAGCAGGAAAAACATTACCAGCACATGCATTATATTTAGTAGAAGTAAAATATTAAAAGTAACAAAATAAATAAAAGATTCATAATATATCTTAAATAAAAGAAAATTTAAGGAGATACATATTATGAATTTTTTATTACTACTATTTGCATTGCCAATAGCTACAATAATTATTGCAAGTGTACTAGAAACTGTGTTAAAAAGTCCAATAGCAGTTGCAGCATTAACTTTTGCTATATACTTAATAGTAACCTTTGCAGCATTTGATGCAACATTTTTAGTATATGCAATATTATACACAATACTAGCATTTATAGCAGCAGTAATTACAAGGGCAATTATAAATCTAGTAAATGATGATGACGACAATATAATAGAATGTTCAAATAATAACAATAATGACAATACAAATAATACCTGTGGTTGCGGATGCAACAACAGATATTATAATAGGTATTACAGATAAGTTAAATATCCAAATTTAAAAATACAAAATTCTCAAGTAAAAGATATGTATAAAGAGCTGCAAATAAGCCCTGTAAAAGCTTTCCTATAATATATGGCTTAATAGACATATCAGATGAAGAAGTTATGCTAAGAACTTGAAGTAAAATAGATATACCACCAAAACCAAGTAAAAATGCACAAATAATAATATTAAAAGAAATCTTTTTCATCGGAATACTAGAAATTAGAGAAACACCATTGGTAAGTTCGACAATTCCAGATAACATTCCATATGAAAAGCTACTAGGAATATTAAGTATATTAAAAAACGGAGAAAGAATATTAGACAATATGTCAAATACACCAGTATTTTTTAAGATAGAGATAATTACACTAAAAAGCATAACAAATCCACCAATCATAACAACTGTACTTATAGAAGTCATTATACTGTTTTGTAAAATACTTCCAAGCGAACTAAGCTTAGGAGGTATTTTTTTGTTTGTATTGTAAAAAGACGATAAAGTTTTGTTATTTGATCCGAGAATGGCGTTTCCAAAATCTAAATAAGAAGCCAACTGTCAAACAAGACATTAGATGAGTTATAAAAAGTAAAAGACCAATAGTAGTATTTCCAAAAAGAGAAATACCAACAGTACC
>CASTFX010000108.1 GCA_949448405.1 uncultured Clostridia bacterium | reverse complement strand
AGTTAAAAATAAATATATACCCTTCTTTTAATTTATAATTTTATTTCATTTCTTTTATTCTTTTTTCTACTGTTTCTAGCATTTCTTTATATTTTGCAAGCTTTGCTTCTTCCTCTTCTATTTTTGCCTTTGGTGCTTTTTCTACAAAGCCCTTATTAGATAACATTTTATCTGCTCTTTCAACTTCACTTTCTAATTTAGTTTTTTCTGCATTTAATCTTTCTATTTCTTTTTCAATATCTACTAATTCCTCAAAAGGTATAAATACTTCTACTCCTTCTTGTACTATTGAAATAGCATTACTTGGTATATCCTTTTTATCCTCTTGTATTTTTATATTATCTGCATATCCTAGTTTTTTCAAGAACTCATCAGACTCTTCTAAGAGCTTTCTATATTTTTCTGTAACAAATATAAGTTTTGTTTTTTTGCTTGGCACAACATTCATATTTGCCCTAATGTTTCTAATATTTACGATTACATTTTTTAATATCTCTATGTTCTCTTCTTCTTCATTGTATTCAAACTCTTCTTTTATTTCTGGCCATTCTTCAATCATTATGCTTTCTTTATCTACAATAAGTTCTTTATAAATTCTTTCAGTTACAAATGGCATAAATGGGTGTAATAATTTTAGTGAAGTTACTAAAATATGATTTAATACATACATTGCTTCTTTCTTATTTTTACTGTTTTCATTATATAATCTTGGTTTTACAATCTCTATATACCAATCACAAAATTCACTCCATATAAAGTCGTATATTTTCGTTGCCGCTATTCCTATTTCATATTTTTCAATATGATTTGACACTTCAACTGTTAGTTTATCCAATTTATTTAGTATCCACTTATCTTCAATACTTAGATTTTCTTTTTTATATTCTTTTAATGTTTCATCTATATTTGATAAAACAAATTTAGATGCATTCCATATCTTATTTGCGAAATTCTTAGCGGAAGCTGCTTTTTCAGCTGAATATTTTACATCATTTCCAAGTGTCATATTTTGTACAAGAGAAAATCTTAATGCATCTGCTCCATATTCGTCTATTATATCTATTGGATCAATACCATTTCCTAGACTCTTTGACATCTTCCTTCCCTGTGCATCTCTAACTAACCCATGCATAAATACTGTATCAAATGGTATTTGTTTTGTATGCTCAAGACTAGAGAATATCATTCTTGCAACCCAGAAGAAAATTATATCATATGCTGTTACTAATGTATTTGTGGGATAGAAGTATTTGAAATCTTCTGTCTCTTCTGGCCACCCCATTGTTGAAAATGGCCATAATGCTGAACTGAACCATGTGTCTAATGTATCTGGGTCTTGTTTTATATTTTGGCTTCCACATTTTGAACATTTTTCTGGTTTCTCTGCTTCGACAATTATCTCTCCACACTCTTCACAATAATATGCTGGTATTCTATGTCCCCACCATATCTGTCTTGATATACACCAGTCCTTTACATTTTCCATCCAATGGAAATATGTTTTATCAAATCTGCCTGGAACAAATCTTACTTTTCCTGACTTAACAATATCTATTGCTGGTTTTGCAAGCTCGTCCATTTTCATAAACCATTGCATTGATATTCTTGGTTCTACTGTATTATGACATCTGTAGCATTTTCCAACATTATGTGTGTAATCTTCTATTTTTTCTAGAACGCCTAATTCTTTCAAGTCTTTTACTATTTCTTTTCTTGCCTCTAACAAATTCATACCTTTATATTTTGGTACAATATTTAGCATTATTCCTTTTTCATCAAATACTTCGATTATTTCTAAATTATGTCTTTGTCCTGCTTCATAGTCATTAAAATCATGTGCTGGTGTCAGTTTAACACAACCTGTTCCAAATTCTTTTTCTACAAATTCATCAGCTATAACTGGTATTTCTCTATTTACTATTGGAAGTATTACTGTTTTTCCTATTAAATCTTTATATCTTTCATCATCTGGATGAACTGCAACAGCTGTATCTCCAAGCATAGTTTCTGGTCTTGTTGTTGCAACTGTTATATATTCTTTTTTGTCTTTTGTATAATATCTAACATGCCATAAATGTGTAGGTTCTTCTTCGAATTCTACTTCTGCATCTGATAGAGATGTTTTACATGTAGGGCACCAATTTATCATTCTGTTTCCTCTGTAAATTGCGCCTTTATTATACATATCAATAAATACTTTTTCAACAGCCTTAGATAACCCTTTATCTAAAGTAAATCTTTCTCTTGTCCAGTCGCATGCGCAGCCTAAGCTCTTTAATTGTTTACATATTGTTCCGCCATATTCATGTGTCCAGTCCCATGCTTCTTCAAGGAAAGCCTCTCTTCCTATTTGCTCTTTTGTCTTTCCTTCTTTTCTTAATTTTTCAACTACTTTAACTTCTGTTGCTATTGCTGAATGGTCTGTCCCTGGTATCCATAGAGTATTAAATCCTCTTAACTTTTTATATCTTATTAATATATCTTGAAGGGTCATAACTAGAGCATGTCCCATATGTAATTTACCTGTTACATTTGGTGGTGGTATTACTATTGTGTATGGGACTTTTGTTTTATCAATTACTGGAGTAAAATATCCTTTGTCATTCCATCCTTTGTATAATTCTTCTTCAAACTCACTTGGATTATATAGATTTAAGCTATTTTCTTTCATTTTGTATTGTCCTCCTTTATTTTTTGAGGCAGACTTATTGTCTGCCTTTTATTAATTATATCTCATTCGTTTTATTGATTTTATTTTCTACTGTGTCTTTAACTGTTGTGCTAGTTGTCTTGTCTACTGTATTTGTATTTTCTGTGTTTATTGTATTTGTATTTATATTATTATTTTTGCTTGTATCTTTGTTATCAGTTACAGGTTTTGAATTTTTTTCTTCTTCTTTTCTCTTTAAGTATTCTTTCCAAGGATTATCTTTATCTGGGTCTGTTGGATCCCACCTTCTAACTTCTTCATCATTACTTATTTTTTTTGCTGATGGTTTTCCAAGTGGACCTGGATTTGAAGAACTATAAAATTCTACTTGCGTTCCTGGAACACAATTATCGTATATCCATTTTGCATCTTCTACCTTTAGTCTTATACAACCAAGAGATGCTTTTGTTCCTAGCTTATCATATTCCCACCATTCAAGTGTTGACTTATCTTGGCTTTCATATGGTACTGAATGGAATAATATATGTCCTGTAATTCTATATGCATATTGACCATACACATCTCCTTGTAATAATCTCCATGTGTATTTATCTGACATTTTGTATACTCCCTTTTCAGGTGTAGCATCTCCTATTGAACATATCATTGCTTTTACAGGTGTGTTATAATTTCCCTTTGAGTCTTTTTTATATATAGTTACTACATTTGCTCCATTATTTACTTTTATGTAATATGGTGGGTCTACCTTTGGTTTTTCTTCTGCTTTGTTATCCTCTTTGTTCTCTTTTGGCTTTTCCTCTTCCTTTTTATTTTCCTCATCTTCACCTAAATCAACTATCAATACTTCATTTTCCTCCTTCACTTCATTTTGTTCTTCGTTATAATAAAGTATATTATTGTTTTGATTTGGTAATTCATTATTTTTATTTTGAAAATAGAAGATAGTCGCTGAAAGAATTGCAGATATAATAAACAAAAGCAATATAAAACCTGTTATTATAATTATCTTTTTCATTTTTATATTATCTTTTTTTTGCTTTTGGGTCATATTTCATTTTCCTTTTTAATTGAAGTATATGATTAATGTGCCTATCATAGCTAGAACAAATCCAAGAATTTTTAATCCTGAAGTTGCTTCATTTTGATCTCCAAATCCGAATATTTTTTTTGATATTCCTCTTGCATCATAAATTAGTATAACTCCTACAGTTGCTAGTATTAATCCTAAACTTAATAATATTATTTCTTTCATATTTATACATCCTTTTAATATTATATATCTTACCTTTTTTTCGTTAAAAAGTCAAGTATTGTGGATGACTTTGCAGGGTAATTTCATAAGATATTAAGAATTGCAGTATCTTATAAAATTCCACTGATTTAAAGATAGGAAAGTTTGATAAATTTAACATAATATGGTATAATAAAAATGCACCTATAAACTAATGTGTGAATTCTTAGGAGGAATGATGTATGTACAAATTTAATCGGAACTATCAGTACATTGTGCGTGACATAATCTTTTTGGCTATGATGATTTTAGTTGCAGTTGCCATAATGTCAATTAGCGCCACGTCCACAAGAACAATTCTGGCTTGCTGTGCAATAACATTGTTATATATGTCTTTAGCAATGAAATTTTTGCCTGAAGATTTCAATTACAGCGTTAAAGTAAGAGAAGATCTTCTTGTCTTTGAATATAACGAAATTGACAGAAGAGTTCTTAAAAAGCCATTCACAATCAGAGTAACGCAGCGATATATTATACTATC
>CASTFX010000107.1 GCA_949448405.1 uncultured Clostridia bacterium | reverse complement strand
CATACCCTATAAGCAAAAGAGCTAAAGATAATAATATAAATATTAGGATAGATAGATTCTTTAATTATATTATAAATAATAAAGGTGAACTTCCAAAAGAATTTAAAAATGAAGAGCAATATCAGGAATTTTATGAAATAATTGAAAGGTTTGAATTTAATTATACAGAAGATATAGTAAATACTTTTAGAGAAGAAAACATTGAAAAACTAAAGATTATAATTTATGCAATAAAAGAAATATTTATAAAAAACAAAGGAAAAATTTTGTTAAAAGCAACAAGAGATGATTTTTTAGATGTATATAATAGTTGCAAAGGATTTGAAGATTCATACAAAGATACAGAAAATGAAATTAAGAGCTTTTTTGACTATTATTATATAAGTATTATAAGAAAATTAGGAGCTAAGTGATAGCTTTATTTTTTTGACTTAAATGGAGGTTTTAAATGATTGAACCATATAATTTAGAAACAAATTCTAGTATGAATCTTATGTTAGGAGAAATGATGGAAAACACTTTTTTTTTCTAATTATTCTTATAACAATTTGGATTTTTGCTAGTTTGATAATTTGGCGAATTCGGAAGCCGTATAAAATCCGAAAAGGCAATAAAATTTGGTGTGAAGAATTTTATAATATGTATTTTAATACAAGTTTTTATACTAGCAATACCATTACTTATAGCTTTTTTTAAGTGATGGAGGAAAGTTTTTAAATGAAAACAGAAAACAAAAATATAAAAAGTAAATTAAATAAAATGAAAATAGCATCTTTAATTACAACAGCTTTAGTAATGTTAATGAATTTAAGGTGTTATGCAGCCACAACAATAGGTACACAAGAAGTAGAAACAGCTACACAAAATGTAAAAGATGCAGTTATTAAGTTAGCAATGCCAGTAGGCTCAGTTCTTATGTTTGTTAGTATTGTTATTATTGCAATAAAGTTAATTGTTAATGCGAATAATCCTAACAAAAGATCAGAAGGAATCGGAGGTTTAGCTTGGGTAGCTGCTGGATTTATGCTTTTAAGTTTAGCACTAATAGTTTCAGGAATAATCCTAAGTGTATCAACAAATGGCTCAGGTTCTATGATTGGAGGCTAGAAAATGCAAGTATATAATGTACCTTATAATTTCAATCATGAAGAGAAAGTTTTTGGTGGTTATGTATCAATTAGACAGGCAATATATTTAATCTTTGGAGCATCAATGCTTGGAATATTTTTTATACCAATGATAAACATTATTATAAAATCATTATTATTTATAGTATTAGTTACAATGTTCGTTGTGTTTGCCTTCCTAAAAATTGATGAAACCAATGCAGATAAATACTTTATTTATATTTTAAATTTTTTCTTCAGAAAGAAACAATATATTTTAGAGAAAGGTAAATGAAAATGGCAATTACAATAATTTTTATGTTAGCTAGTATTTGTTTAATAATACTGTTACCAATATATTTAAGAAAAAAGAATAGAATGTATAGTTTGAGAACGGAAGAAAAAGTTAATTTAAAGAAACAAAAGAAGAACATAAAAACAATATGGGGTATTGGAGAAATTAAGGATGGAATATTAACTGTAAACAACAGACATTCCATTATTATTGAGCTAGGTAGTATAGAATATAGGCTTTTAAATGATATAGAGCAAAATAATATTGATAACAATTTGATAAAAATAGCAAAAACTTTTACTAACCAGACACAATTCTTCAGTACAATAGAAAAAATAGATACAACAGAAAAGATAGAAACAATTAGAAATAATATAGAAAAACAAAAGAATAGCAATATTAAGGAATATGGAGAAAGCATTATAGAATATTTAGAAAATATAATGCAGGAAGACAATTTATATGTTAGAAAAAATTATCTTATTATAACTTCTAATGAAGCCTATGAAAAGGCAGAAAGAGAACTAAAAGAATATTATGAAGATTTAAGATATAGTTTGTCTAATATAAAAGTTACAACAAGATTGCTTTCTGATATTGATATAATTGAATTGTTACATAGAGAATTAAATAAGAACTCTAATGAACAATTAAGAAATATTATCAAGAAGGGAGGGCTAGATTTTTATGTTGAAGCAAAAAGTAAAGCATAGAAAAAATGAAAAGAAAATATCATTAGAAAAAGCAAGAAAGAAAAAATTAAAACAAAAAGAACAAGATATTTTTGATAAAGTACCACAATTAATAGAGCTTATTATACCGGATTGTGTCGATGAGAAAAGAGATTATATAGTGCTTGGAGAAAATAGATATTCAAGAAGCTTTGTTATTTCAGCATATCCTAATAAAACATATTTAGGGTGGTTAGATAGAATATTTAATTTACTTGGAGATATAAGTTTAAGTATTATAAATAGACCTGCAAATGACGATAGCGTAATTAGGCAGCTAAATAAAAAAGTAACAATACTAGAATCAGAAAGGCAGACTTATGAAAATAAGGGAAATATTGATTTAATACATCCTTTAGAAAAAATGATTTATGACTATGATCAAATAAGAAGACAAGTACAAACAGCAAATGATAAATTGTTTTTTGTTACGATATTACTTAGAATTAATAGTACAAACTTAGAAGAGCTAGATGCGAAAAGTAACTTACTTAAAAATGAGTTTTCAAAAATTTCAGCAAAGGCAAGAACTCTTAATTTTAGGCAACTAGAAGGAATAAAAGCAAATTTACCATTTAATGAATTAAATATATTCGACCATGAGAGAAATGTAACTTCAGATGGACTAGCTACAATGTTTCCAATTGCAAATTCTAATACAGAATCAAGTCCAAACGGAGTACCAATAGGAAGAAATTATTTTACAGGATTGCCTGTATATTTAGACACTTTTGATAAAAATTTAACAAATCCTCATGTTGTAATTTTAGGAATAACAGGAGCTGGAAAATCAGTAACAATGGACACACTTTCAGCAAGATCTCTAGTTACTAAAAATACACAATCAGCAATATTAGATATTGAAGGAGAATACAAAAAGAGAACTGAAAATTTAGGTGGTAGAGTAATATCTATAAAACAAGGAATAGATGCAGGAATCAATATTTTTGATATAGATGTAGAGCAAGAAGAAAATGGAATGGAGAAAATAAATATCTTAAATAAAGTAGCTGAAATAAGAGCAATTCTATCAGGAATTATGAAAAATTATATGGATAGACCACTTAATGCTAAAGAGCTAGTAGATATAGAAGAAAGTGTAATTGAAACCTACAAATCAAAAGGAATTACAACATTTAAAGAAAGTCTATATGAGAAAGAAGGAGGCAAAATAGGAAATAAACTAACATTAGGAAAAATAAAAAAAGAAATGCCTACTTTAACAGATTTTCAAAAGATTCTTGCAAGCAAAAAAAATTCAAAGGAACTAGCAGAAATTTTAACTGGATTTTTAAGAGGAAAGAGCCTTGGAATGTTTGACTGTCAAAGCAATATTAATATAAATGATATATGTATAGATTTTGATTTATCTAATATAACAGATGAAGTAACAAAGTTTTATGCAAGTTTAGTAATTACAACATGGATTACAGAAAAATATATGAGAAGATCAAGCTTATATGAAGAAAAATCTATTTATATAGATGAAGCTTGGACTATGCTAAAGTATGAAGAAACAGCAAATTTCATTGAACAATTAGCTCGCCGCGCAAGGAAAAGGGGCGTAAGGTTAGTTCTAGCAAGTCAAATGGCAGAAGAATTTACAGCTTCCACTCAAGGAAGAGCAAGCCTAAATTCTTGTGGTACAGCAATTATAATGAAACAATCACCAGCAAGTGTTGATAAGATAATAGAATTTTTCAAATTATCTAATGGTACAAGAGAGTTCTTATTACAAGCAAAGAAAGGTGAGGCACTTCTTTACATGGAGGGAAAAGTATCAGCAATAGCAATTGAAATTTTAGATAGAGAAAAAGAAATGCTGAAGGTGTAAAGGAGGGGGAATTTTGAAGAAAATAAATAAAAAATTGATTGCAAGTATTTTAATTATACTTGTTTTTTTGAGCTTATTTATTCCAAAGTCAAATGCTAACTTCTTTACAGATGATGACGATAAAAAAGATGAATCTCAAATAGAAAAAACCATAGATGCAGATGATGGTGGTATATTTGAAAAGATAATCGCTAAAATGATACGGTGGATTAGCAGAGGCAGTATTTGACTTAACAACTAATGAAGAACTTGGTGTAGGATTTAAAAACTATGATGAGCTAATATTTGCACAAAATTCGACAGATATTTCACCATTCACAAAATTGCAATGGAATTCTATGATGTCTTGGTACAAAATAATGTCAGGAGTTGCAGGTAGTTTAATATTAATAGCAGTAGTTATTGTTGCTTATAAATTTATAATTGGAGGATATAGCATTGAAAAAAGAAGTGAAGCCAAAGATAGTCTGATGCGACTGTT
>CASTFX010000106.1 GCA_949448405.1 uncultured Clostridia bacterium | reverse complement strand
TAACCATCCATGCGTCGGACTAGGAGACAAAATAACACTAATTGTCATGCCAATTGTTGCTTCCCTTGGAATTCCTGCTTCAAAAATGTCAGGAAGAGGACTTGGAATAACAGGAGGAACAATAGATAAGTTACAATCAATACCAGGATATAGAACAGATATAAGTTTAGAAGAATTTAAAAATAATATAAAGGAGATTGGGATAAGTCTTATCGGGCAGACAGAAAACCTAGCTCCAGCAGACAAAAAGATATATGCTTTAAGAGATACAATATCTTGCACTGAGAGTGTGCCACTTATAGCATCAAGTATAATGAGCAAAAAAATAGCAGCAGGTGCAAATAAATTAGTACTAGAAGTTACTTGTGGAAGTGGAGCTTTCATGAAAAATAAAGAAGAAGCAGAAACATTAAGTAAAGTTATGAGCAAAATTGGTGAACTTGCAGGAATAGAAACAGTATGTGTTATAACTAATATGGAGCAGCCAATAGGAAAAAATGTAGGAAATTCATTAGAAGTAGAAGAAGCACTAAGAGCACTAAAAGGAGATATGGAAGAAGACGTAAAAGAAATAGTTTTATGCATTGCATCACAGATAATGAAACTTGCAGGAAAAGGTGACAATTTAGAGCAAAATAAAAAGATAATATTAGAAAATATACAAAATGGAAAAGCGTATGAAAAATTCATACAATTAGTAGAAAAGCAATATGGAGATATAAAATATTTAAGTAATATTGAAAAGGCAAAGTATATAGTTCCAGTAGTTGCAGAAAAAGACGGATTTATAGAAGAAGTAAATGCAGAAGGAATAGGAAGAGCTGCTTTAACACTAGGTGCGGGAAGAGTAAAAAAGGAAGATAACATAGATTACACATGTGGAATTGTATTAGAGAAAAAGATAGGAGAAAAAGTAGTAATAGGAGAAACAATCGCATACATTCATTCAAACAAAGAAGAACTTATAGAAGAAGTAAAAGAAAAAATAAACAAAGCATATAAAATAATAAGTAATAAGCCAGAAGAATATAAACATATATTAAATATAATATAAAAATTAGGGGGGAAAATAAAGTGAGAGTTCATTATCTTAGATTTGATGTTTGGCTAAGTTTAGCTTTAAGTGTACTAATTAGCTTTATACCAGTAAAAATATTAGAAAGCGTTTTACCAAAACAATATGAAAATTATGTAGAAGAACACCAGGTAGCAGATGGAGATATAGGAGGAGTAGCAGGAGATGAAATATATAGAGCACAAAATGTTGAAGACTTATTATCTCATGAAACATTTACAGTAATTTCACCAGGTATAGAATATAGAAATAAAGGTGGAGGATATCATGGAGGCATATATATGCATGCACTTACACTTCCATCAGGAGAGAAAATAGCAGCAAAAATTAATATAGATTCAGTAAAAAATTCTGGAGATAGTATTTATAGTGGAGAAGCAACATTACCAGTAGGTTGTATAGTGTACGAGGACCTATCACAAGACCAAAGCTTTTTAGGACAAATTGAATTCAAAGAAGAATTAACACGTAAAGATTTTTATATAGATATGCTAGGAAATGGTGGAAAGGTTAGCCAAGAATACTATACAGAAACTCCAATTACTCTAGCACAATGCATAACTGTAATAATAGCATTCCCAATAATTCATGCATTAGGAGCAAGAATAGGAATATTCCCATATTTCTTTGGACCTATAATAAAAAAGAAAGAAAAAGTAGTAGAAGAAGATGACCCTATTAACAATAAATAGAATATAAATTGAAGGAGAAAACTCATGATAGATGTAATAGAAGGACTAAATGATAAACAAAAAGAAGCAGTACTTGAAGTAGATGGACCATGTCTTGTAATCGCAGGAGCAGGAAGCGGAAAAACAAAGGTATTAACACATAAAATTGCATATATGATAGGAGAGAAAAATGTAAAGCCATGGAACATACTTGCAATAACTTTTACAAATAAAGCAGCAAAAGAAATGAAAGAAAGAATTACAAAACTTATTGGAGATATTGCAAATGATATGTGGATAGGAACATTCCACTCAATATGTGTAAGAATTTTAAGAAGATACATAGATAGAATAGGATTTACATCTTCTTTTGTAATATTTGATATGACAGATCAAAAAAACATTGTAAAAGAATGTATGAAAGAATTAAACATAGATGACAAAATGTTTACAGACAGGAGTATTATGTATGAAATAAGCAATGCTAAAAATGATATGTTAGAACCAGAAGAGTATGAAAAAAGAACAAACAATGAGATGAGAAAAGAAGTAATTGCAGAAGTATATCATTTATACCAAAAAAAGCTAAAAGAAAATAATGCTTTAGATTTTGATGATATAATAAATTATACAATAAAAATATTAATGCAAGAACCAGAAGCGCTAGAATATTATTCAGAGAAGTTTCATTATGTCTTAGTAGACGAGTACCAAGATACAAATAAGGCACAATTTACTTTAATAACACTTTTATCAGCAAGAAATGGAAATATTACAGTAGTTGGAGATAATGACCAAGGAATATATTCTTTTAGAGGTGCAGATATAAAAAATATATTAAACTTTGAGAAAGACTTTCCAGGGACTAAAATAATTAAACTAGAACAAAACTATCGTTGTACTAAAAATATACTAAATGTTGCAAATGCAGTAATAAAAAATAATGAAGTAAAATACAAGAAAGAGCTATGGACAGAAAATGAAGAAGGAAAGGCAGTAACAGCACATCTTGCAAACAATGAGTATGAAGAAGCAACATATGTTGTAGAACAAATAGAACATTTAAAAAGAGAAGAGTATTTTAAATATTCAGATTACGCAGTATTATACAGAATGAATACTCAATCACGTAGTATAGAGGATATTCTAAGAAGAGAAAATATTCCATACAAGATTGTTGGAGGACTAAAGTTCTACGAAAGAAAAGAAATAAAAGATATAATGGCATATCTAAGATTAATATATAATACAAAAGATAATCTAAGTTTAAGAAGAATTATAAATGAGCCAAAAAGAGGCGTAGGAAAGACAAGCTTAGAGCAAGTAGCAGAAATTGCAGATAGAGAAGGCAAGTCAATGTACGAGATAATAAAAAGAGCAGCAGAATATGGATTAACAAGAGTTTATTCAAATACTCGTGAATTTATACAAATAATAGATGAGTTAGTAGAAAAGGTAGAAGAGCTTACAGTTTCAGAATTAACTCAGAAAGTGTTAAAAGATACAGGATACATAAAAGCAT
The DNA here is from genome assembly GCA_949448405.1 of uncultured Clostridia bacterium. GTDB lineage: Bacteria > Bacillota > Clostridia > TANB77 > CAG-508 > JAAWPK01. The sequence goes on along the minus strand of CASTFX010000106.1, from coordinate 1,238 downwards.
TAGAACAAGAGGATACAAAAGAAGCAGAAAACAGAATAGAAAACTTAGAAGAATTTTTAACAGTTACTATGGAATTTGATGAAGAAGCAGAAAATGACTTAGGAAGATTTTTAGAAAACATATCACTTGCAAGTGATGTAGATGAGCTTGAAGAACCAGAAGAGCAAGTAACATTAATGACACTTCACAGTGCAAAAGGACTAGAATTCCCAGTAGTATTTTTAGTAGGTATGGAAGAAGGAATATTTCCAGGAAATAAATCAATAGATGATCCAAATGGCATAGAAGAAGAAAGAAGGCTTTGCTATGTAGGAATAACAAGAGCAAAACAGTTCTTATATATGACATGTGCAAAATCTAGGACATTATTTGGTTCAACATCATATAACGCAATATCAAGATTTCTAAAAGAAGTTCCAGAGGACATGCTTAGTGAAGAAAGCTCACTTGAAGTGGAAAGTACAATAAAGGGTACATTTGATAATAGTAGTAATTATGAATGGAGTTATGGAAATTCTAATGTGAAAAAATACAATGTTGGAAGTATACAAAGTATCCCAAAAGTTGCAGCAAGTGGATTTAATTTCAAAACACCAGAAAGTTTTTTAAACGGATTAAATAAGAAGAAAAATGAAGTAGACATTTCAGAATATAAAGCAGGAGCAAGAGTATATCACAAAAAATTTGGAGAAGGAACTATAAACTATGTTGAAGAAGAGGGAGAAGACTACAAAGTAGATATAAATTTTGATAAAGTAGGACATAAAAGATTAATGGCAAAATTTGCAGGACTCGAGATAATAAGATAAATTTGATTGCTAATATTATATAAAGTGTGATATAATTTAATTCTAAAAAAGCCTAGAAAGGTGGAACAACAATGTTGAAGATTGGCGAAAGAGTAAGTGGTGGGTACCAAATTTCTTCCATGCCCTTCGAGAGCGAAGAAGAGGTGAATGAGTGGATAAAGCTGTATTGGGGCAAAACAAATGCAAAACCTTTTCACAGCCCAAAAGACGGAAAGTGGTATATCATTTCCTATTAGCCAAGAAGAGGAATGGCTGGATGCTTGCGTGTTTCAGCCTTCCATGAGCGGTCATGACTTAAAAAGTCATGGCCGCTTTTTTGTATAAAAATTCCTAAAATGTCAATAATATAAACAATAATAGAGTGAAAGGAGAAAAGAAATGGCAGATTTAAATCAAGTAGAACTACAAAACTTGAGACACTTAATAGGG
>CASTFX010000105.1 GCA_949448405.1 uncultured Clostridia bacterium | reverse complement strand
ATAATTATCCCCCAGTATAACTGGGGGATTTTCATATCGGCCTATAAGGCCTTGATACTAGCTGACACTAAAGTGTCCCCAGTTTGACAGCTTACGCCACTTTCGCTTGCGTTTCTGTTACTTACTACCCTTTAAAAGGGTCTTTAAATTCTTTTATTGTCATTTGGTCTGTCATCATATCTTCTCTCAATTGATTCTGTACATAATTATATACTGCCGACTTGTTATTTCCTACTGTACTTACATAAAAGCCTCTGCACCAAAATGTTCTATTTCCATATTTATATTTCAAATTTGCGTGCCTTTCAAATATTATTAATGTGCTCTTTCCTTTCAAATATCCCATGAATGATGATACACTCAATTTTGGTGGTATACTTACATACATATGTATGTGGTCTGGACATGCTTCTGCATTTATTACTTCTACATCTTTTCTTTTGCACAATTCTCTCAATATCATTCCTATTTCTCTTTTTAGTGTTCCGTATATTTCTTTTCTTCTATATTTTGGAGCAAATACTATGTGGTACTTGCATTCCCATGTTGTGTGTGCTAAACTATCTGTGTATGAACTTTTCATACAACCCACTCCTCTCATATTTAATATTTAAGCTGTCAAACTTTAAATATTATATCATGTTTGAGTGGGCTTTTTGTTACTTTGTGCAAAGCTATAAGCTCTCCGAGTCCCCCAGCATAGCTGGGGGTTAACTCTAATATTAACTTAATAAAAAAAGATACGCACCTAATGCGTATCTTTTTTTATAAACTCTTTATATATTTCATCTTTTTTTACTTTTCTATCTTTTGCTATTTTCTTAATTATATCTTTTTTATCAAATCCAAGCCTATCATAATATTCATAGTGCTCTTTTAAGCTCATTTTATCAAATATATTACTTTCGCATACAGTATTTTTATCTATTATAATAACAAATTCCCCTTTTGGATTATTAATTTTTTGTAAAAGTTCTTCTGCTGTACCTGTAATATATTCTTCATGAATTTTTGTTATTTCCCTTGCCAGTACTATTTTCCTTTCTTTTGTTACTTCTTTTAAATCATTTAGTGTCTGAATTATCTTATGTGGTGCTTCATATAATATAGTCGTCATTTTTGACACATTGATTTCGTTTAATTTATCTTTTCTTGTTTTTTTATTTAATGGCAAAAATCCTAAAAAGCAAAATTCTTTGGCATCTATTCCTGATGTAATTAATGCGGCAATTAATGCACAAGGTCCTGGTATAGGAACAACTTTTATATTCTCATTTAAAGCTTCCTTTACTAATTCCTCTCCTGGATCTGATATTACTGGTGTTCCTGCATCAGACACTAATGCTATATTTTTTCCTTCTTGCAATTTATTAATTATTTCCATTTCTTTTTCTTCACTACTATGCCTATGAAAGCTTATCATTGGTTTTGATATTTCTAAATGATTTAATAGTTTTAAAGTTTGCCTTGTATCTTCTGCGACTATTATATCTACTTCTTTTAATATCCTTATTGCTCTTAAAGTTATATCTTCTAAATTTCCTATTGGTGTTGCAACTAAATATAATATTCCTAACATTTTTCCCTCCATTAAATTTTATTATATATTTTTAATACCTCTTCTGTGTAATTTCCTTCTTCATCATATATGTACAATGGTTCTTTTACTTTTAAATACTTATTAGCATTTTTGGTTGCTTTTATCAAAACTAAAGTTGGTTTACTTTTCACTTTAGAATATACCATTCTCATTTCTTTTGGTTCTAACTTATATATTCTACAATATTCAAATATATCTACTATTCTTTCTGGTCTATTTACCATATACATATTACCTTTATTTTTTAATACTTTACTAGATACTTTTATAAAATCTTCTAATTCTCCTTCTACTTCATGTCTTGAAATTAGTTTAACCTTGTTTGAGTTTATTAATCCTGTGTCCTTTTCTTTATACGGTGGATTTGTTACAACTGCATCAAACTCTTCTTTATACTCTAGCTCTTTTATATTTTTATTTATTATTTCTATTCTACTTTCTAAATTATTTAACTCTATGCTTCTTTTTGCCATGTCTGCAACTTCTTTTTGTACTTCTACTCCTACTATTTCTGATTTTTTTATTTTTTCTGATAATAGTATTGGAAGTATCCCTGTACCTGTTCCTAAATCTATTATTTTACTTGAATTATGTATTTCCGTAGCAAATCCTGATAATAATATACTGTCTATTCCAAAGCAAAACCAATCAGAGTTTTGTATTATTTTCAAGTTATTTAATTGTAAATCATCTATTCTTTCATTCTCTTTTAATTCCATATGTAACTCTTTTCTTTAAAATTCATATTATTTATTATACAACAATTTTACATAAATTGAAATATATTTTTTTAAGGTGTTTGATTATGGATAATAATTTATTTTATTCAAGAGGAAATAATAGTAATGAAATAAATAAAAAGAAGAAGTTTGATTTTAAGACAAAAAAAGAAAATACTCTTTCTTCTTTGAATGAAGTCGAGAATTTTCTTTTTAACTATAAACATTTTATTAAATATGTAAAACTATTTAGATGGTTTAAATCCTAACTTTTTCTAACAAAATTATCTTTTAAATTTAAATCCATATCTTTAAATTTTTCTACTTCTTTACCATCTATTAATAATTTTACAGCATTTACTTCATTTAATTCTGTAAGAGTATTTACTATAGAATATATACTAAGTTTTGCTTTATCAATTCCTCCATTTTGATTTTCTATAAATTCTTTAGATAAATCAAGCTCTACTATATTATTTTTTAGAATAGCACTATTTACCTTTGTTCCTTCTGGTATACAACTTGCCAATTTTTCATTTTTAGGCTTTTCTATTAAAAATTCAACTAAAGTTTTATATGGATTTTCTACTAATTTTTTTGCATCTATCTTTCTAGCTTCTGGGACTAATATATTAGTTTCTGTATTAATAAAATATAAAGATATCATTGTTTGTCTTTCCTGTTCTTCTGTTATTTCTTCCAATGGTGTAATTTCTGTTTCTACTGCTAATAATTCTTTACCTTGTACTTTCATATAAATCAATACTGCTATACCTATTATAAGAAGTAACAAAATTATTGTTAATAATATTTTTCTTTTTTTCATCTTTTCTCCTCCAAGGTTTTATAAAATTTATATTTAAATATATTTCTACTTAGGACAAATTATGAATAAAATTTTATAAGTTAATTAACTTGCTCTGTTTTTAATTCATTAATATCCGTAATATCATAAGGGTTATTGGGCTTTTTTAACATTGACAAATCTTTAATTTACGTATACAATAATAGTTACATAAATCGAATAATTAAGGAGATATTTATATGAATAATGAAAAATTATTACATGTTGGTTTGGATGTAGGTTCAACAACTGTAAAAATTGTTGTTATGAATGATAATTTAGAAACTATATATACTTCATATGAAAGACACTTTTCAGATACAAAAAATACTGTATGTAAAGTATTAGAAGCTCTTGCAAATAAATACACTAATAACGAATTTACAATTGCTTTAACTGGGTCTGGTGCAATGTCTGCTGCAAACTTTTTGGATTTACCTTTTATTCAAGAAGTAGTTTCTTGTAAACGTGCTGTTGAAAAATATATTCCTCAGACTGATGTAGTTATCGAGCTTGGTGGCGAAGATGCTAAAATCATCTACTTTGATAAATTTGTTGAACAACGTATGAATGGAACATGTGCAGGTGGAACTGGTGCATTTTTAGATCAAATGGCAAGTCTCTTACATACGGATACAGCAGGTTTAAACGAACTTGCTAAAAAATATAAAACAATATACCCTATTGCTTCTCGTTGTGGAGTTTTTGCAAAAACAGATGTGCAACCTCTTATAAATGAAGGAGCTGAAAAGTCAGATATAGCTGTGTCAATTCTTCAAGCTGTTGTTAACCAAACAATTAGTGGTCTTGCATGTGGTAGACCAATACGTGGAAATATTGCTTTCTTAGGAGGTCCATTAAATTATTTATCAGAATTGCGAAATAGATTTATTGAAACGCTTAATTTAACTCCTGCTGAAACAATTATTCCCGATGAAGCTCATCTATTAGTTGCAAAAGGAGCTGCACTTGATTCATTAAATAGAAATCCAATTTCTGTACAAAAATTGAAAAGTAAAATAGAGGTTTTAAAGAATTCTCAAGACACTACAACAAAACCTTTATCTCCTCTTTTTTCAATAGTTGCTGACTATGATGCCTTTAAAGAAAGACATTCTAAGGCAAAAGTAAAAAGAAAGTCTTTAGACAACTTTTCTGGAGATTGTTTTATTGGAATAGACGCTGGATCAACTACTACAAAACTCGCAATAATTGATAATGAAGGTTCTCTTCTTTATTCAATATATAAAAGTAATGAAGGAGATCCTTTAAAAAGTGTTATTGAAATGCTAAAAGAAGTATATAAAGTGCTTCCAAAAAGTTCAAAAATAAGATATACAGGTGTTACTGGATATGGAGAAAAATTAGTTCAGACTGCTCTAAATGT
>CASTFX010000104.1 GCA_949448405.1 uncultured Clostridia bacterium | reverse complement strand
TCTCTTGTCTTATTCTCATTTCTTGGTCTCCACCATATAAGCACTGAGTTATATCTCTAAATTCTTGCTCTGTATTTTCATCTATATCTGAATCTAAAAGATATAGTTTTATTCTTCCTACATTTACTTGCCATACTTTTAGGTATAATCTTCTTCTTTGAATTCTAGAATCTAATATTAAATCTTTTCCATTTTCATCTTTTACAGGTGTTATTGGAAGATCTTCTAGTTCTATTTCTCTATATACATTTTCTTGTCTTCCTGCTCCATTTATTACTTGGTGGAAGTATCCTTTTTTATATAAAAGTCCTATTCCAACAAGAGGTATTCCTAAATCACTTGCAGCTTTTAAATGGTCTCCTGAAAGTATTCCAAGTCCTCCTGAATATATTTGCATAATTTCGTCTAATCCATATTCTGCTGAGAAATATGCAATCAAATCATTTTTATTTTCTGGATGTTTCTTTGAAAATAGCGTATTTTTACTATTCATATAAGATTCGAAATTGCTTATAGTTCTATCATATTCTTTTAAAAATTCACTATTTTTAGAATACTCTTCAAGTTTTTCTTGTGGAACTAATTTTAAGAATTTAACTGGGTTCTTTCCTATATTTTCCCATAAATCGATATCAATCATTTTAAATAATTTAAGAAAATCACTATTCCATGACCACCATAAGTTATTAGCGGCTACTGAAAGTTTTTCTATTCTCTTAGGTAACTGTGGATTTACTGTTATTCTGTTGAATAAGTACATAAATTTTTCCTCCCTTTGTATATCATAAAATCTTTTGTAACTTAATATATTAATTATCTATTAAAATGCAAAAAATGTCAATAATAAACCAATATATAATTTAAATTTATATATTGGTTTATTTTACTCTATTTAAGTCCTGTTCTTCTAATAATTTCATTGCTTATAGCTTGTAAATTCTTAGATACTACATAGTCTTCTTTATCAAATAAGAACTTGTGTAATTCTTTAACTTGCTCTGCTAAATTTACTGGCGCACCATACCATATTTTATCTGGCTGATAACTTTCTATTTTAAATGGCCATCCTGATGTTTCCTCGATTTCGTAAGAACCTACTTGTGAAAGCAATCCTATTAACTGATTTGTTGGTATGTTTGTAGAAATTTCTTTAAGTACTATATCAGCTAAATTGTTTAGTTGCATTATATTCATTTTCTTTACTTTTTCAAATGCTTTATCTAAAACTTCTCTTTGACGTTCTGTTCTTTTGTAATCCCCACCTGTTGTAAATCTTATTCTTGAATAAGCAACTGCCTGAACACCATCTAAGTTATACACTCCTGGTTTTGTTATATGTGGAGAATTTTTTCCAGTAACACTATTTACACCATCTATATATTCATTTATACCTGTTCTATGTTCACGTGTTCCTTTTATTTCTGCCGCTGTAATTTCTATTTCTACTCCTCCAATTGCATCTATTACATCAGCAACTACATTAAAGTTTACAGCAACATATTCTTTTAAATCTAAATCTAGATTAGTATTTAGCGTACTTAGCGATAATGCTGGTCCACCTTTCAAAAATGCATGTGTTAGTTTATCATAATTTTTTCCTACTTTTAAGTAAGTATCTCTATAAACTGAGACTACTTTTACTTTTTTAGTATCATGATTAATACTAACTATCATAACAGTATCACTTAATGTATCTTCATAACTATTTTCTCTTGAATCTACTCCAAATAGGACAATATTCCTATATCCTGTTGCTTCTATTACCCCTTCATTTACTTCTATTTGGCTCTTATCTAGATTATCATGTTTAATCTGCCCAAACTTGCTATATACATATCCTACAGCAACACCTGCAAGTATTATTATTATCAATAATAGTACTAAGAAGAATTTAATTATTATACGTTTTTTCTTTTTCTTATTTTTATTTTTACTTTTCTTCTTACTTTTAGGTCTTACTTTCTGCTCTGGATATTCTTCATACTCCTCATAATAATCGTCGTCCATTTTCTTTCGTTTGCTAGCCATAAAAAACCTCCTTTAGTGATACACATCCTCTAATTTTGTATTATATTTCATATTTCATCAAAAATCAACAAAATTTATGTAATTTTAAGGATTACATTTTTTCTGGCATTGTTATTCCAAGCAAAGCTGCACCTTTTTCTAATATAACATTTACCATATATGTTAGATATAGTCTTGCTTTTGTAGTTTCTTCTCCCTGATTTAAAATTTTATAATTATTATAAAAAGTGCTATATTTTTTTGCAATTTCTATTAAATATTTGCTAAGTAGATATGGTTCATTTTTATCTGTAACGCTTTTTAAAACTTCCTCAAAATTGTAAATGTTTTTAATTATTTCAATACTTTCCTCGTTTAATAATTCTTCTTTTTTTATCTCTTTAAAATTTGGAATTTCATCTGCATTTTCCAATACGCTTTTAGTTCTTACATAAATATATTGTATATATGGTCCTGTTTCTCCTTGGAAATTTAAAATTGTATCCCAGTCAAATATTTCGTCTTTTATTCTGCTGTTTGCTAAGTCATTAAATATAATTGCTCCTATTCCTACTTTTTTAGCAATCTCTTCTTTATTCTCTATGTTAGGATTTTTCTCCTCCAATATCGTTCCAGCTCTTTGTATAGCCTCATTTAGTAAATCTTCAACTTTTATAACATTTCCTTCACGTGTAGACATTTTTCCTGATTTCAAATGAACCATTCCATAAGATACATGTTCTAATCCATCTATATATTTTTGCTCTATTCCTAATAATTTAGCAACTTCAAATATTTGTCTAAAATGTAAATTCTGTTCATATGCAACAACGTATAAGCATTTATCAAAATCATATTCTCTTGTTCTATACAAAATTGCAGCTAAATCACGTGTTGCATATATGCTAGACCCATTTGATTTACATATCATGCATGGTGACATATTTTTATCACTTAAATCTATTACTTTTGCTCCCTCTGATTCCACAAGTTTTCCTGTCTTTTCTAATATATCAATTACTTCTTGCATTTTATCAGAATAAAAAGCTTCTCCATTTAAAGAATCAAACTTTACATTTAGTAAATCATATATTTTATAGAATTCTTTTAAGCTTAATTCTTTTAGTTTTTCCCATAATTTTACTTCGTATTCTTCTTTTTCCTCTAGCTTTTTGAAATTCTCTCTACAAAGTTCTAGGACTTCTTCATCTTCTTTACAAAGTTCATTAATTCGTACATATATATCTGTCAAATCTTCTATTGGCTTTTCAAAAGAATACTCCTTTTCCCATCTTTTATATCCTTCTATCATTTTTCCAAATTGTGTCCCGTAATCCCCTAAATGATTAACTCCGGATGGTATTATATCCTAAATATTTATATGTATTATATAATGCACTTCCTATTAAAGTTGTTCTTAAATGTCCAATATGAAAAGGTTTAGCAATATTAGGAGAAGAATAATCTATAACTACATTCTTTCCTTTTCCATATTCTGATTTTCCATATTCTTCTTTTTTTGCTCCAAATTCATCTATTACTGCTTGTGCTAATTCATCTTTGTTAATATAGAAATTAAGATATCCGATTAACAACTTCCATTTTTTCGATAAAGCTTCCATCTAAATCTATTTTTTCCCTTATTTCTTCCGCTATTGCTTGTGGAGCTTTTCTTAAAGTTTTAGCAAGTCTAAAACATGGGAAAGCATAATCTCCCATGTTTCTTTCTTTTGGAGTTTCTATTCCTCTTTGAATTTCTTTATAATTTATTTTTAAAGCTTCTTCAATTTTTTTTGCTATCTCTTCTTTAAAATCAATCATTTTGCTTATCCCTTTCTCTTTTTCAAACTAAAATTATTGTTTGAAAATTAGTCACCTAAAGCTATACCTATATTTCTAGCTGTTTTTACTAAATCATCGTCCATTGTAACTCTTCTTAAATTACTTTCTTTAGTATTTCCTGATACTGCTCCTATCTCTTTATTTTCTCCAACAACATCTTCTAATGGAACACTATCTAATTTTCCATTTTTTAATACTGTAAGTACTCCAAATTTTCCTTCTAATGCAAGTGACATTGCCTTTGCTCCATATTTAGTTGAAAGCACTCTATCATATGATGTTGGTGTTCCTCCTCTTTGCATGTATCCAAGAGTTGTATTTCTTGATTCTAAGCCAGTTAGCTCTTGAAGTTTTGCTGCAACCTTTTCTCCGACTCCTCCAAGTTTTGTATTATCAACGCCTACTCCGTTATCTCTAACATTCTTTACAGTCAATTCTCCATCTTTTGGAACGGCACCTTCTGCAACTACTACTAAACTAAACTTCTTTCCTCTTTCAATTCTTTCTTTAATCTTTGCTGCAACCTTTTCTAAATCATATGGTATTTCTGGAATTAATGCTACATCTCCTCCTCCTGCTATTGCAGATTCTAGCGCTATCCATCCTGCATATCTTCCCATAACTTCTAATACCATTATTCTATGATGTGTTTCTCCTGTCGAATGTAGTCTATCAAGTGCCTCTGTTGCAACTGATACTGCTGTATTATATCCAAATGTTATATCTGTACAT
>CASTFX010000103.1 GCA_949448405.1 uncultured Clostridia bacterium | reverse complement strand
TCAAAGATAGTAGATTATGCAGTAAATGGAGCAACAGACTATGCAGGAGAAGCAGTAAAAGAAAATGAGATAATGAGTGGAACAGAAAGTTTACTAGATAGCACAGTAAAGAAAATAGAAGATATATTAGGAGGAAAGACACCATCAGAGCCAGAAGGACCAGGACCACAAAAGGGACTAACAGGAGAGCAACTAAAAGAGAAAATAGGAATGTATGTAGATTACACACCAGATACTCCTGCTGATGCAACATATAGTACAACTCAAGATGGAGCAGAGAGAAGTGGAAATGGAAATCAAACGATAACAAGAAATACAGGCTTAAAATGGAGAATAATGAATGCAGAAGGAAATAAAGTAACATTAATATCAGAAATAATACCATCAGCAAAATTAACATTACAAATATCAGATGGATATAACAATGGAGTAAAATTATTAAATGATGCATGTAATACTTTATACAAAAACAATAGTTTAGGAACAACAGGAAGAAATGCAATAGTAGAAGATATAAATGGGCTAATGGGAGTAACAGAAGATACAAAGAAGAGTATAAATAGCGAATATGGAGAAGAATATTCATTAAGTAGTAATAGATATTATCCAAATATATTTGCTGACGAAAAAACAGGAGCACCAAATGAGGAATATGGCTCTTTGCTAGGAACGTCAGACCAAAGTAGATGGTATAGAGGATATTCTCAAGCGAACAGATTATTAAAAGGAAAGTGCACATATTATAGATATACACTAAGCACATATAAAGAAACAAGTACAGTTCAACATGCACTAGCAACAGGACAAAAAGGTGACACCGGCTCAACCTCACACAACGCATACTGGCTCGCTTCGCGCTGCGTTGAGGTAATTAATAATATTGCGTTTTTCGAGATATTCCGTATACTTAACGGTGACGTGAACGCTGCCAACACATATAACTCTCGCGATGACAATAGCATCCATAGCTATGCACTCCGCCCCGTAATCGAAATAGACCTATTAAAAGCTAACATAGGAGAAACAGGTACAGGCGAAAGTACAGACCCATACAGCATAGCTGCAAGATAAACAAAAATTTATATAAGTTTTGTGAATAAACACCAAAACAATTGTAGTAAAAGATACTAGCTGTCTATTTAATAATAAATATCCTAAAGGCTAGAGTAGTGTAGAAGACGCATACCTTCTACACTACTCTAGCTCTTTTATAAGGTTTAGCTTCATCTGTCATATTAAGCAAGTAATCAACAGATACTCCATAAAATAAAGAAAGTTTGATAAGAACTCTTGTTGGAATATCATTTTTACCTATCTTATATTGAGAATATCCAGTTTGAGACATATCAAGATACTGAGCAATTGCACTCTGAGTTAAATCTTTATCCTCTCTGAGTTCTCGTAGTCTGTTATACATAATTCGACCTCCATTTGTAAATAAATATAAGAGCTGTTGGCTTTGACCTTGATTAAGTATATTCTAAAACAAGTTAACGTAGAGTAACATAAAATAACTCGAAACAAGTTAAAATATGTCACGCATAACGTATAACAAGTTTAAATATATAAAAAATGTCGAAATTTGTCGAATAAAATATGAAAATTTATATAAAAAGTCAATAAAATATATATAAATATTGATAAAACCCTTGACACTTGGGCAAAATAAGTATATAATAACTACATACTAAAATGAGACTAGAAGAGTGGAAACAAATTCCACTCTTTACGCATGTTAAGGGGAAGTTAGACGAGAGGTGAAAAATGGCTAATATAGAAGATAAAGTGCAAGAGCTAATTAGACGGAAAAGTAGAAAATTTAGGATATGACCTATACGATGTAGAATATGTAAAAGAACGGAAAAGATTATTTTTTAAGGATATACATAGACAAAGAAGCAGGAATTGATTTAAACGATTGTGAAAAAGTATCAAATGAGATCAATGATATATTAGATACAGCAGATTATATTGATAAGCAATATTTTTTAGAAGTATCATCACCAGGAATAGAAAGAGTATTAAGAAAAGAAAAACACCTAGAAGAAAATATAGGAAAAGAAGTAGAATTAAAATTATTCAGACCAATAGATAAACAAAAAGCTTTTGAAGGAATACTTAAAAAATTTGACAAAGACAAAATATATATTCAAATAAATGCAGAAGAGAAAGAATTTGAGAGAAAAGATATAGCACAAATAAAAACAAAATATAATTGGTAAAGAAAGGAATGGTTAAAAAATGAAAGCTATAGATAATAAAGAATTAGAAATTGCACTAGAAACATTAGAAAAAGAAAGAGGTATAAAAAAAGAATATTTAATAGAACAAATAGAAGCTGCACTTATTACAGCATATAAGAATAATTATAAAGATAGTGAAAATGTAAAAGTTGTAGTAGATGCAAAAACAGGAGAAACACATATATACTCTGTAAAAGAGATAGTAGCAAATGTAGAAAACCCAGTACTTCAGATATCAAAAAAAGAAGCTGCTACAATAAATAAACAATTAGCAGTTGGAGATACAGTTGACATAGAATTAAATCCTAGAAATTTTGGAAGAATTGCAGCACAAACAGCAAAACAAGTTATAATTCAAAAATTAAGAGAAGCAGAAAGAGATATAGTATTTGGAGAGTTCAACGAAAGAAAAGGAGAAATAGTATCAGGATTAGTTCAAAAAGCAGATAGTGGAGCAATTGTACTAGATCTTGGAAAACTAGAAGGAATAATGCCATTAAAAGAACAAATACCAGTAGAAAAATATAAAGTAAATGATAAAGTAAAAGCATATGTTGTAGATGTAGTAAGAGGAGCAAAAGGAGCACCTCAAGTTATAGTTTCAAGAACAGCAGGAGATTTTGTAAAAAAATTATTTGAATTTGAAATACCAGAGATATATGAAGGATTAATAGAAGTAAAGAGTGTATCAAGAGACCCAGGAAATAGATGTAAAGTAGCTGTACATGCGCAAAATGAAAACATAGATCCAGTAGGTTCATGTGTAGGTCAAAAAGGTGTAAGAATTCAAAATATAATAAATGAATTAAGCGGAGAGAAAATAGATGTAATAGAATGGAATGAAGATCCAGCAAGATTTATTTCATCAGCATTACTTCCAGCAAAAGTAATGGCAGTAGATATAAATGAAGAAGAGAAATCAGCTAGAGTAATAGTTCCAGATGACCAATTATCATTAGCAATTGGAAAGTCAGGACAAAATGCAAGACTTGCAGCAAGGCTTACAGCTTGGAAAATAGATATAAAATCAGAAACACAATTCAGACAAATGTTAATGGAAATGCAAGAAGATGAAGAAATAACAGAAGCAATAGAGGAAGGTAATGAAGAATAGTAAAGAAACAAGAAGCTGTATAAGTTGCAGAAAAAAAGATAATAAGAAAAATTTAATACGTATAGTGAATTCTAAAAAAGACGGAGTAACAGTTGATATAGAGCAAAGATTAGAAGGAAGAGGTGCGTATATCTGTAATAATAAAGAATGCTTTAATAAAATCTTAAAGACAAAAGGTCTATCAAGGGCTTTAAAAATAAACATAAGTGATGAAAAATATAAGGAATTAAGAGGTGTACTGTTTGACAGATAAAGAAAAAATACTAGGAATGATAGGTCTAGTGGCAAGAGCTGGAAAAATAGTTTCGGGAATGGATGCAGTAGTAGAGGATATCAAGAAACACAAAATTAAGTTAGTAATAATTGCCAAAGATATATCTGACAAATCAAAAGAAAATGTACAATATGTTTGTACTAATAATGGGATAAAGACAATAGAATTTAGTACAATGGAAGAATTAGGAAATTGTATAGGAAAGAAAAATCGAGCAATTATTGGAATAAAAGATGAAAGTTTTTCAAAACGGAATAATTGAAAAATATAATGGGGGTGATTTGCTATGAGTAAAATAAAAATACACGAGTTAGCAAAAAAATTGGATAAACAGAGTAAGGAAATTATGGATTTAGCTAAAAAAATAGGCTTAGATATTAAAAGCCATTTAAGTACAATAGAAGAAGAGGATGCTAAAAAGATAGAAAAAGAATTATCAAATGGCAAAAAAGAAAAAACAAATAATGCTACTCAAAAGAAAGAAGAAACAAAAAAGGAAAAAGCTAATAGCACACCTGTAATAATAAGAAGAGAAGTAATTATTTCAGATGAAGAACTTGCAAAAAAAGAAAAGCAAAAACAAGAAAAAGAAGACACTAGAAGAAAAGATGTTGGATTTGTAGAAAGAAATAGAAATAAAGAATACAATATTGTTTATAGAGATAAGCCATCAAAGCCTATGACAGCAAGTGAATTATTTGGTATACCTTCTAAACCAAAAAAAGAAGAACCTAAAAAAGAGGAACCAAAAGAAGAAAAAATAGAAGAAAAAAAGGATGTAGAAATAAAAGTAGAAGAGAATATGCAAAGAGAAGAACCTAAAAAAGAAGTAGTAGAAGTAAAAAAAGAAAATTCAAATGTTCAAGAACCAAGAAGAACAAACTTTAGACAAAATGAAGGAAATAATGAAAATCGCCAAGGTGGATATGATAGAAACAACAATAGATTCCAAAATAGAA
>CASTFX010000102.1 GCA_949448405.1 uncultured Clostridia bacterium | reverse complement strand
TATATGCTATTTGGTACAACAATATTTGTATACTTGTTCATAATATATATAACATCAAATTTAGTTGATGCAATAGTACTAGGAGTTCTTGGATATCTATTCGCAAGAGTGGTAAGACTAAGATTAAGATTTAAGGCAACATTTAATATAGGTATTCATGCATTAACACTTCCAATAATACTTAATCTAATATATATAACAATAAATACATTTACGAATTTCACAATAAATCACTTCCAGTGGATGTATACAAGCATATCATATATCTATGTAGCAGTTGCAATACTTATGATAAAAACTGAGATAATAAATCAAAGAATACAATTAATGAGACTTCAGGAAATACAAGAAAAAGCATCAAAAGAGGAAGAACCTGAAGTAGAAAAGCAAGAGAAAAAAGACAAAAAAGAAGAGAATAAAGAAAAAGAAGAAGAGGATAAAGAGCAAGACCAAGGAGAACAACCAGAAGGTTCTAATGCCTAGAGAAAGGAAAGGTTTAAGTGAAGAAAAATAATAAAAAGCCTAACAAGAATAATCTATATACAATAATATTATGTGTGGTTCTAGTAATATTAATAGGAATTGTTGCAACAGTATATTTCATGAACAAAAATAAAGAGCAAGACGAAACTATTTCATATACACAACTTTTAAAAGATATAGAAGAAAATAAAATAGAAAAAATAGAAATGACAGTTGGAAGCACAGCATTAAAAGTAACTTACAAAGAAAGAGAAAATGAAGACGACATAGAGAAAGTAATAATACCAAATACACAAGCATTTGTAGAATATGTACAAGAAAGAGTTAAAGAAGGAAGCGACTTAGATTTAACACCAAAAACAATAGGAATACTATCTAAACTTAGCAATAATCTATTATCAATCATATCAACAGCACTAATGATAGTTGTTGTAGTTATGATATTTAAAATGCAAGGTTTAGGAGATAAAGGAAAAATCTATGATGGTGTAGAAAATAAGAGCGAAGTAAAATTTGATGATGTTGCAGGACTAAGAGAAGAAAAACAAGAAATGGTAGAAATAGTAGACTTTTTGAAAGAACCAGAAAGATTCCAAAAAATGGGAGCTAAAATTCCAAAAGGAATACTACTTTGTGGAAAACCAGGAACAGGAAAAACTCTAATGGCAAGAGCTATAGCTGGAGAAGCCAATGTTCCATTTATATCAATGAGTGGTTCAGAATTTATAGAAATGTTCGCAGGACTTGGAGCATCACGTGTTAGAAAACTATTTGAAAAAGCAAGAAAACTTGCTCCTTGTATAATATTTATAGATGAAATAGATGCAATAGGCTCAAGAAGAACTAATGCAAGTGGAGCAGAATCTGAGAACAATCAGACTTTGAACCAACTATTAGTTGAAATGGACGGATTTGAAAAAGATGATACAATAATAGTACTAGCAGCAACAAATAGGCCAGAGATGTTAGATAAAGCTTTACTTAGACCAGGAAGGTTTGATAGGCAAATAACAATAGCACCACCAGACTTAAAAGGAAGAGAAGAAATTTTACAAATATATAGTAAAGAAAAGAAATTCTCAGAAGATATTAGCTTAAAGAGTATAGCAGAAGATACAGCAGGATTTACAGGAGCAGAACTTTCAAATGTATTAAATGAAGCAGCAATTATTGCAACAATAAATAAACATGAAGCAATAGAAAGAGAAGACATAGAAGACGCAGTCAAAAAAGTAACAGTAGGACTTCAAAAGACGAGTAGAGTAATATCAGAAAAAGATAAAAAATTAACAGCATACCATGAAGCAGGACATGCAATAGTAAGCAGATATTTAGAAACAAGTTTAGATGTAAAAGAAATATCTATAATTCCAAGAGGGGTTGCAGGCGGATACACAATGTACAAAACAGACGAAGATAAGTTTTATATATCTAAAACAGAAATGGAAGAAAGACTAATAGCATTACTTGGAGGAAGAGTTGCAGAAAAAGTTGCATTAGATGAAATATCAACAGGAGCAAGTAATGACTTAGAAGTTGCAACAAAGCTTGCAAGAGATATGATAATAATCTATGGAATGAGTGATAAGATAGGACCTATATCTCTAAAAGTAGATGACCCAATAGAGCTTCAATTATATGGAAATGAAATAGAAGACGAAGTAGGAAAAGAGATAAGAAGATTATTAGATGAAGCATATGCAAAAGCAACACAAATTTTAATGGCAAATAGAGACAAGCTTGAAGCAGTGGCAAATACTTTATTAGAAAAAGAAACAATATCACAAGAAGAATTTGAAAGATTTTTCATGTAGAGATAAGAAAAAGAAGTTTTATTTCGCGAGTGCGATAATAAAGCTTCTTTTTATATACATTAATTATAGAAAATCTCTATTTTGGAATATATATTAACTTGTTCGAATTCTATGCATGTAATTTATCTTTATCGTCTTCATCTAAATTATCTAAAGCAAATTCAACTAAAGTAATAACAGCTCTATTAAAAGAAATATTTTTTAGATTTGCTAAAGCTTGAACAGTATCAACCATATTTTCAGGTAAACGCAAAGTTTTATTGATTGCTATATATCCCTCAGGTATTTTTAATTTATTCATAAAAACCTCCTAAAATTAAAATTCCAAATATTACATATTATGACAATATTTTACAATATAAAAAACGACAAATATATACCTAAAATATATTGCAAAAAAACATCATAAAACCATTAACTGAGAGTGATTATTTTATGGAAAAATTTACAGTAGCAAAAATCGACTTTTTTCACATAAATACTATTGTTTTAAAAGTTCTACTTTGATATAATAAAAATATAAATTTAAGAGGAGTTGATTTACAATGGGAAACTGTAAATGCGGAAACTGCGAAAAAGATGAAGTATTAGAGAAAATATTAGAAGTATATAAACAAGATAAAGATAATTTAATTCAAATATTAAATGATGTGCAAGAACACTATGGATATATTCCAAAATCTGCACAAATAAGAGTAGCAGAATATTTAGGACTTGCTCTTGCAGAAGTTTATGGAGTAGTAACTTTTTATTCAAGATTTACTTTAAAACCAAAGGGCAAATACAATATAGCAGTATGTCTTGGAACAGCTTGTTATGTAAAAGGTTCAGAGAAAATTTTAGAGAGATTAAAAGAAAGACTAAAAATAGGAGTAGGAGAAACAACTCCTGACGGAAAATTCTCAATAGAAGAAACAAGATGCATTGGAGCATGTGGACTCGCACCAGTATTTACAGTGAATCGGAGAAGTATATGGAAAAGCAACAGTACAAAAACTTGACCAAGTGCTAGATGAATATATGAATAAAGAATAAAATTTAATATATTTATTCTACTAGGAAAGGAAAGATAATATATGAAATCCTTAGAAGAAATTAGAAAAATAAGAGAAGAAAAAAGAAAAGAGCTAGATTTAAGAGAAAACATAAAAGCAAACACAATTGAAAAACATATACTTGTATGTAGAGGAACAGGGTGTACTTCTTCAAAATCAGAAGACATTATAACTGAATTTAGAAAGTTAATAAAAGAAAACAATTTAGATAATGTAAAAGTTATACAAACAGGTTGTTTTGGACTTTGTGCAAAAGGACCAATAGTAATAATAAGACCAGAAGATACATTTTATGCAATGGTTAAAGCAGAGGACTGTAAAGAGATAATAAACACACACTTAATCGAAGGAAAATTGGTAGAGAGACTACTTTGTAAAGATATAGATGGAAGTTTAGTAAAGAGATTAGATGACCTTAGTTTTTATAAAAAACAAAAAAGAATAGCACTTAAAAACTGTGGAAAGATAGACCCAGAAAACATAGATGAATACATAGCATTTGATGGGTACAAAGCCTTAGAAAAGGTGCTATTTTCTATGTCACAAGATGAGGTAATACAAGAAATTACAAAATCAGGTTTAAGAGGACGTGGAGGAGCAGGTTTCCCAACAGGTAAAAAATGGGAATTCACAAAAATGGCAAAAGGAGACCAAAAGTATGTAGTATGTAATGCTGATGAAGGAGATCCAGGAGCTTTTATGGATAGAAGTATCCTAGAAGGAGACCCACATACTGTAATAGAAGCAATGATGATTGCAGGATATGCTGTTGGAGCAGATATGGGATATATCTATGTTAGAGCAGAATATCCAATAGCAGTACAAAGATTTAGAAAAGCAATTAATCAAGCAAGAGAATATGGAATATTATCTAAAAATATATGGGGAACAAATTTCTCATTTGATATAGACATAAGACTTGGTGCAGGAGCATTTGTATGCGGAGAAGAAACAGCATTACTAGAGTCAATAGAAGGTAGGTCAGGAAGACCAAGACTTAAACCACCATTCCCAGCAAATGTAGGGTTATGGCAAAAACCAACACTTATAAACAATGTAGAAACATACGCAAATATAACTAAGATAATTATAAATGGAGCAGACTGGTATAGCAGTATAGGAACAGAAAAATCAAAAGGAACAAAAGTATTTGCACTAGGAGGAAATGTAGTAAATACAGGACTTGTAGAAGTACCAATGGGTACTACTTTAAGGGAGATAGTATACGATATAGGTGGTGGAATTCCAAAT
>CASTFX010000101.1 GCA_949448405.1 uncultured Clostridia bacterium | reverse complement strand
CATTGGTGCAACTTGGGCATGTCCTCCACCTGTTGCTCCACCCTTTATTCCAAATACTGGTCCTAGTGAAGGTTCTCTTAGTGCAAGTATTGATTTTTTACCTATCTTTCTTAGTCCATCTGCAAGTCCTATTGACATTGTTGTTTTTCCTTCTCCTAGTGGAGTAGGATTTATTGCTGTAACAAGTACTAACTTACCATTTTCTTTATTTTTATTTTTTTCAAAGGCTTTTTCTGTAATTTTCGCCTTATATTTTCCATAAGTTTCAATTTCTTCTTCAATTAAATTTAATTCTTTTGCTACTTCTCTTATGTCTTTTAGTTTTGCATTTCTTGCAATCTCAATATCACTCATATTTTACCTCCACTTTTTAAGCCAATATATGAAAAAAAGCAATTCTTTAAATTTTTAAGAATTGCCCAGGCGATCGGCTTATATTAATGCAAATTACCCTCGTGTTAATTCACGTTATTCGCCAGTAATTTACATTTTCATTATATATATTTTTTTATCTTCTGTCAAGCATTATGCTATTAATCCTACACATATACCTATTATTGCTCCAACAAAAACCTGAACTGGTGTATGACCTAGTACTTCTACAAGTTTTTCTTGTACCTCTGGAACTGAAAGCCCTGGTGTATCTATTATTTTATTTAATAGTTTTGCTTGTTTTCCTGCCGCTCTTCTAACTCCAGCTGCATCATACATTACAACTATTGCAAATATTAATGAAAGTGCAAAAATATATGAATTAAATCCTTCTGCTTTTCCTATCATTACTGCTAAACACATTACAACTGCTGAATGTGAGCTAGGCATTCCTCCTGCTCCTAATATTCTCTTAAAGTTAAATTTCTTTGTTTCTACTAAATCCCATACTACTTTAAATAATTGTATAAAAAACCACACTAAAAGTGGAACATATATATACTTATTTGTTGCTAATGCTGTTAATTCGTTCATTTTATCTCCCTCTATTTTTTCATCTTAAATTATATTCTTTTGTTCATTATTCTTCTGGTGTAAAGTTTTCCTCTGATATACTTCCATCGCCATTATCTACTAGTAAATTTATCTTCTTTTCTGCTTCATTTAATATCTTTGTACAAGTCTTTGATAATTTCATTCCTTCTTCAAATTTTGCAACGCTTTCATCAAGTCCAAGTTCTCCGATTTTCTAGCTCTTTTGCTATATCTTCTAATTTCTTTATTGCATCTTCAAATTTTAATTCTTCCATTTTTACCTCCGTTTTTGACTAAAGTGGAAAATATAAATATCCCCCTTTGTTCTTTATTTAGATTACTTCTGCGTTTACTTCCCCATCACTTAGTCGTACTTTAATCTTGTCTCCTGTATTTACTTCTTTTATGGTTTTGATATTTTTTCCATTTTTAGTAGCTATACTATATCCTCTTGCTAATGTTTTTAATGGACTTAATGCGTCTAGTCTTGTAATAACTCTCGTAAAATCTTTTTTTACTAATATTGATTTTTTGCTCATACTATTTATCATTGATTTAACGTAATTGTCTATGCTTATATACTTTTCATTTATACTCTGTGTTGGTTCTTTATATGCTCTACTTTGCATACATTTTTCATATCTTAGCTTCATATATTCTATTTTTTTCTTTAAAGCTAATCTATATCTATTTTGGTAGTTATTTAAAGTTTCTTGAACTTTGCTAATCTCAGGTACTGCAAGTTCTGCAGCTGCTGATGGTGTTGGTGCTCTTAAATCTGCTACAAAGTCTGCTATTGTAAAATCAGTTTCATGTCCTACTGCTGAGATTATTGGTAGCTTTGAGTCAAAAATCGCTCTTGCGACTACTTCTTCATTAAATGGCCATAAGTCCTCAAGTGAGCCTCCTCCTCTTGCAACTATTATGACATCAGCTAATTTTTTTTCGTTCATTAGCTTTATTGCATCAGCTATTTTTTCTCCTGCTCCTTCTCCTTGTACAGGAACTGGTAAAAGTCTTATATATACATTTGGATTTCTTCTTGTGCTTACATTTATTATATCTCTAATTACCGAACCTGTTTTAGAAGTAAGTACCCCTATAGTTTTTGGCATGAATGGTATTTGTTTTTTATATTTAACGTCAAATAGCCCTTCTTTTTCTAATTTTTCTTTAAGTTCATTATATGCTGTATAAAGATCTCCTATTCCGTCCTCTTTCATTGCTTTTGCATATATTTGATATACTCCATCTCTTTCAAATACTGATACTGTACCAAATATTACAACTTTCATCCCATCTTTTGGCATAAATTTCATTCTTGCTGCATATGTTTTAAACATTATACATTTTATTAAAGAATTTTCGTCTTTTAGCGTAAAATACATATGCCCTGTATAATGGTTTTTAAAATTTGATATCTCACCTTTTATGTATACATTTTGTAAAAATTCATCTTCTGCAACTTTATCTTTTACATATCTATTTAATTCTGTAACCGTTATTGGAGTAGCTTCCATTTATTCCTCCGTTTTTTCGTTTAGTTTTTCGTCCTTAACTATGCTTGCGAGTATTCCATTTATAAAGGAACTTGCTTGTTCATCTGAATATTTCTTTGCAAGTTCTACTACTTCATTTATTGCAACTTTATATGGTACACTAGTATGTAACATCTCATATATTGCAATTTTAAGTAGACTTATATTTATTTTTGAAACTCTATCTATTGTCCAATTTTCTTTTAGTTTTGTGCTTATTAAGTTATTTATTTTTTCCTCATTCTCTGAAACACCAAAAAGAATATCTTTTAGATATTCTTTTACAGCTTCGTCTTCAATTTCATTAGACTCATAAAATATTTGCAGAGTTTCTTCTCCGAATTTCCTTTTGTACTTCTTTTTCATATATTAGTTTAAATGCTAGTTCTCTAGATTTTGTTCTATTCATTATAACTTGTCCTCTCTACAATCTATTAATAAGGTCTAATAATTTCTGTTTTACTTCATATTTATTTTGTTGCACATAGTTTCCTAAAAATACTCCACAAGCTAGTACAATTATTCCTAGTACTAATTTTAAAAGTCCTGTGCAAAGTACAATTATTCCTAGTATTCCCCCTATTATTGCTCCTCTATATTCATGTATAAAGCTTTTAAAATCTTTCATAAAATTACTTCCTTTTAATCTTCTTTATTTTCTTCAGAAGTTGTTATATCTTTTATTTTGATATCTATTGATTTTATATCTAAATCTGTTACATTTTTTACAACTTCTTTTATCCTTTTTTGTAAATTCACAGAAAGTTCATTTATTACTGTATTTGGTAATACCATTAAAGTAACAAATACTCTTAAAGTATTATCGCTGTCTACTATTACTTTTGATACAGCATTTTGTGTATTTTCAAATCCTTTTGCAACTCCACTTACTAGGTTCTCTATTGTATCTTTTGATATAAGTAATTTTCCTGATTCATTCTCAAGTAAAATCCCTTCTCCTGTAAGTCCACTTTTTGGTGCTAAACTTCCTCCAAAAAATATCGCTTTTATTGCAAGTAAAGCACATACAACAGATACTCCTAAAGTTATATTAGTTACTAATCCATCAGCAACTACTTTTGAATACAAGGATGTAATTGTTGTAAAATTTATTATTCCTGATAATAATAGTACCATTACTATTGAAACTATTAATATTACAATTGAGAATAAAACTAATATTATTTTATCTATTATTTTCATATTAAAACCATTTCCTTATCTATTTATTTAGTTTTCTTCTTTCATTTCCATTTCTGCTGGTGTTTTTACTCCTTGTACATGTACATTAACTTCTAGTACGTCTAATCCTGTCATTTCTTTTACAGATTTTTTAACTCTATTTTGTATTTCAAATGCTATGTCTGGTATTCTTGTTCCGTATTCTACTATGATATTTACGTCTATTTTTGTTTCTTTTTCTCCAACTTCTACTTTTATTCCTTTTGATAATTTTTTCTTTCCGCTTAATACTTCTGATATTCCTCCTGCAAATCCTCCTGCTGTGTCTACTACTCCTGGAACTTCTGAAACTGCTATTCCAGCAATAACTGAAACTACCTCCTCTGATATTACTACACTGCTATCTGATGTAACATTGATTTCTTCTAAATTTACATTTTCTTCATTTTCCATATTATTTTCCTCCTTGATTTATAAAATCACATATTTATTATATCAAGTCTAAAGAATTTTTACAACTGTTTTTTATAAGTTATTTAATTTTTCAAACTTTTATTATTTTCTTTTTCTAATTGTTTTAGGCTCTTTTTAGGGATTGATAACTCTTCTGGCATAGTCCCTCCATTTTTTGCTATTAGATAACATACATAACGGTTTAATTTGTAATCTTCAATAAATTCTTCTTTTCCTTTCCCAGAAATTATTGGCTTACTGAAGTCAGAACTATTGTATTTGCAAAAATTTGATTCAATAGAACATTTTAAAAGAGAATTGATTGAATATAAGATTATTATAATAATAAAAGGATTAAGGGTAAATTAAAAGGAATGAGTCCTGTTAATTACAGAATTCATTCCCTTCAAACAGCCTAATATAAACTTAATCAAAAAGTGTCTAACTTTTTGGGTGCAGTTCAAACTGGCATTTTTTTGTTTCTATTATTGTTTTAGTATATTCGTTGGAGAGCGGACGTGCTAATTTCCGCCCCTAC
>CASTFX010000100.1 GCA_949448405.1 uncultured Clostridia bacterium | reverse complement strand
CAGCTACTGATAATAGTAATGCAAGTATCATTATAATTATAATTATGCTTTGTATAAATTTCTTTTTATCTCTTGGTTTCTTTTCTTTATTTTGTTTTTTATCCATTTTTTCCTCCTAAGTTTTTAATATATTTATTTATATCATATATTTTGTTAAAGTTCAATATTAAACATGAAAATATGGACAAACTAGAAATTTTAATCTTCTAAAAATATGTCTGAGTATGTTGGCATTGGCCATAATTTCTTTGGAACAATGACTTCTAAGTTATCAACTGTTCTTCTTAAATTATCCATACCTTCTACTATTTCTTCTTTGTAATACATAGCCTTTTCTTCAAAATTCTTTATTTCTCTTGCTTTTTCTAATTTATCAATTAACTGATTTATTAACTTATATAGTTGATTAATATTCTCTCTAGCTTCTCCTAAAATACTCATTTCTGTCTCGTTATTAATTTTTAAAGAATTTAGTCCCTCAATATCTTGACTTAATTTTTCAGAAAATTCTAAACATGCTGGTAAAATTTCAGATTTTGCAATTGATATCATAGTATGTGCTTCTATATCTATCAATGAGCAGTATTTATTCATTTTTATTTCATATCTTGATTTAACTTCTTTTTCTGTATATATATCATATTTAGTAAATAGTTTTATGGCTTTTTCTTCTGTGAATGCTCTTAATGCTTCTGGTGCTGATCTTAAGTCTTTTAATCCTCTGCTCTTAGCTTCTTTTACCCATTCTTCTGAATATCCATTACCATTATATATAATTCTACTGTGTTTTTCCATAATATCTATAATTAGCTTTTGAGCATCTTCATATACATTATTTGAATTTTCTAATACTGATAATATTTCTGATAATTTATCTGCAACAGCAGTATTTAATATTGTATTACATACTGCAATTGAAGTAGAAGAACCTGGCATTCTGAATTCAAATCTATTGTCTACAAAGGCAAATGGAGAAGTTCTATTTCTGTCTGTGCTAAATTTGTTTATTGCTTTAAATCCTGTTTCTCCTAATTTTATTGTTTTGTCTTTTTTATCTTTTTCTTCTATAATTGTATCAAAAATTCTTTGTAAGTCCTCTCCTATAAATGCTGATATAATAGTAGGTGGCGCTTCAAATCCTGATAGTCTTCTATCATTTGAAGCTGTTGCTGTAGTTGCTCTAAGTAAATCTGAATATTCATCTATTGCTGAGATTATGGCTGCAATTACTAATAAAAATCTTGCATTTTCTTCAGGAGTTTTCCCCATAGATAATAGATTTTTTCCTGTATCTGTAGTTAAGCTCCAATTATTGTGTTTTCCAGAACCACTAACTCCATTGAAAGGCTTTTCATGTAGCAAGCAAACTAAATTATGTTTTTCTGCAACTGTTTTTAATGTTTCCATTATTAACTGATTTTGGTCTGTACTTAAATTGACATCTCCAAAGTATGGAGCAAGCTCATATTGACATGGTGCAACTTCGTTATGTCTTGTTGTAGATAGAACTCCTAGTTTCAATAGTTCTAAATCTACTTCATCCATAAAGGTTGCAATCTTTTCTTTTATACTTCCTAAGTAGTGATCACTCATTTGCTGTGCTTTTGCTGGCTTTGCTCCAAATAAAGTTCTACCTACTGTTCTTAAATCTTTTCTCTTGTTATACATATCTTTATCTACTAAAAAGTATTCTTGTTCTGCTCCTATGCTTGGGAATACTTTATTTATATTGCTTTTTTTATCTAGTATTTTTATCATTCTTAATGCTTCTTGATTTATTGCTTTGCAAGATTTTAGTAATGGATATTTTTTATCTAGTGCTTCGCCATTATGTGATACAAAAACTGTTGGAATACATAAGATTTTGCTGGTTTTATACTCTTTAATAAATACTGGAGAAGTAGAGTCCCATTTTGTATATCCTCTAGCTTCAAAAGTTGTTCTTAGTCCTCCTGATGGGAAAGATGATGCATCTGATTCTCCTATAAATAATGATTCAAAAGGGAATTCGTAAATTACCCCATCTTCTGAGTTTGGAAATAAAAAGCTATTATGCTTTTCTGCTGTTGCTCCATTTAAAGGTTGAAACCAATGAGTATAATATCTTGCTCCTTGATCTATTGCCCATGTCTTCATTGCATCAGCAAAGCTTTTTGCAAGTTCCTCATCAAATTCTAAATTATCTTCGATAATCTTTTTTACTTTCAAATATTTGTCTTTTGATAGATACTTCCTCATAGTACTATCATTAAAAACGTTTTTACCAAACATTTCTAGTGTGTCTTGCTTTTCCATAAAACCTCCTAATTTTTTTATTTTATTTAATAAAAAAGCCGTATTCTACTTTAGAACATGGCTTCCCTATATATTTTATAACAATTCTAATAAAACGATTTCTGCTGAATCTCCTCTTCTTTGTCCTAGTTTTACTATTCTTGTATATCCTCCAACTCTTGTATCATATTTTGGAGCTATTTCGTTAAATAATTTTGCAGGTAAATCTATATTTTTACCTTCATTATCTTTAACTTTATTTACTTTTGTCATTATTTTTCTTCTTGCATTTAATCTTGTTGGCATATCTTTTTGTCTTTTTTCTGTTACTTCTTCTTTAACAACTTTAAGGTATTCTTTACCATTTTTGCTTTTTGCTATTTCAGTAACTTTATTTCCCTTGCTATCTAATTTTGCACGAATTACTTTTACTTCAACTTCTTCAAAGTTGTCTTTTTCTTTGATTGCAAGTGATATTAAACTATCAGCTATTGCTTTTACTTCTTTAGCTCTAGCTTCTGTTGTTTTAATTTTTCCATTTAATAAAAGATCTGTAGTTTGTGTTCTAAGCATTGCTAATCTTTGTGATGTAGTTCTTCCTAATTTTCTATTTCTAGCCACTTTAAGTTTCCTCCTTGTCTATTTAAAATTTATTTATTAATTCAAGCAAGAATTGATATATTACTAGGCAATTTTAAAGTAAAAAAGCGGAGGCGTACTATGGTACGTTGAGCATTTTTTATCTTTAAAATAACGACGTAAGATATTAATTATTGTTTGAATTTACTCTTCTTGAGCAAAATCAAGCCCTAATGAATGTAATTTATTTGTAACTTCGTCTAATGACTTTTTACCTAAATTTCTTACCTTCATCATATCTGATTCTGTCTTATTTGCTAAATCTTGTACAGTAGAAATTCCTGCTCTCTTTAAGCAGTTAAAGCTTCTTACTGTTAATTCTAAGTCTTCTATTGACATCTCTAGAACTCTTGCAGTTTTAGATTCTTCTTTTTCTACCATTATTTGTGTATTTTTAGCAGCTTCTGATAAATCTATAAATAGTGCTAAATGCTCTGTTATAACTTTTGCTGCTAAACTTATAGCTTCATAAGCTTTTAAGCTTCCATCTGTCCAAACTTCTATTACTAATTTATCAAAATCTACCATTTGACCTACTCTTGTATTTTCTACTTGGTAGTTTACTTTTTTTACTGGAGTAAATATTGAATCTATTGGTAGTACAGATATATCTTGATTATCTTTTTTATTTTTAGCAGCTGTATTATATCCTCTGCCTTTTTCTACTGTCATTTCTGCTACGAAATGACCACCTTCTGCAACTGTTGCTATATGTAATTCTGGGTTCAATACTTCTATTGTACCATCTGTTATAATATCACCAGCTGTAATTTCTCCTTCTCCCTTGAAGTCGATTTTAATAATCTTTTCTTCGTTGTCATATGATTTGAATCTAACACCTTTTAAATTTACGATTATTTCAGAAACATCCTCAACTACGTTTGGCACTGTTGAAAATTCATGTACTACGCCATCTATTTTTACGCTTGTTATAGCACATCCTGGAAGTGATGAAAGCAATATTCTTCTTAAAGAATTTCCTATTGTTACACCATATCCACGTTCTAATGGCTCACACACAAACTTTGCATAGTTATTTTGTTCATTCAATATTTGGCTTTTCAAATTCTATCATTTTTACCTCCTAAATTTCTAAACTACTATTTAGAGTATAGCTCTACTATTAAATGCTCTTCAACTGGAATGTCTACATCTTCTCTAGATGCTAGTCTTACTACTTTACCACTTAATTCTGTGGCATTTTTTTCTAACCATGCTGGAACAGGTCTTGAAGCATTTACTTCTATGTTTTCTTTAACAACCTTTTTGTCTTTTTTAATTTCTCTAACTTTTATTACATCTCCTGCTTTAACTAGGTAAGATGGAATACTAACTTTTCTACCATTAACTTCAAATAGTCCATGATTTACAAGTTGTCTTGCTTGTGGTCTTGAAGAACCATATCCTAATCTATATACAACATTATCTAATCTGCTTTCTAGTATTTGAAGTAAGTTCTCACCTGTTACTCCTTTTTTGTTAGCAGCCATTTCAAAATATTTTCTGAATTGGTCTTCTCTTACTCCATAAAAAGCTTTAGTTTTTTGTTTTTCTCTTAATTGTATACCATACTCTGAAAGTTTTGCTTTCTTTTGTCCATGCTCTCCTGGGGCATAATTTCTTCTTGAAATTGCGCATTTGTCTGTATAACATCTTGTACCTTTTAAGAATAATTTTTGTCCCTCTCTACGACATATACGACATTGTTCGTCTTTATATCTTGACATCTGTTTTTTACACCTCTTTCTTTCCTAATAATCTATACTCTTCTTCTTTTTGGTGGTCTGCAACCATTATGTGGTATTGGTGTTACATCCTTATTTGCAC
>CASTFX010000099.1 GCA_949448405.1 uncultured Clostridia bacterium | reverse complement strand
GGATTACAAAATTATATAATGTACCAAATATACATGATACTCAGATGATGTTTGAAATACTTAAAAAATTAGGTTGCAAAGTAAAGAGAAATAATGGTAAAATAATAGTTGACTCAAAAAATATAACAAACTACGAGATACCAGATGACTTAATGAGACAGATGAGATCATCAGTAATAATAGTTGGAGCAATAATACGGAAGAATGAAAAAGGCAAAGTTCTCATATCCACGGAGGTTGTGATATAGGTGCAAGACCAATAGATTTGCATTTAAAAGCATTTAAGGAACTTGGTATAAATATTAAAGAAGAGTCAGGAGCCATTAATTGTAATACTGAAAAAATAATACCAACAGAAATACATTTAGATTTTCCAAGTGTTGGAGCGACAGAAAATATAATGCTTGTCTCAGTACTTGCAAACGGAACAACAGTTATAAAAAATGCAGCAATGGAACCAGAGATAGTAGATTTAGCAAATATGCTAAATAAAATGGGAGCGAAAATAGAAGGTGCTGGAAGCAATGAAATAAAGATTACAGGAGTAAAACATTTAAAAGATGTGAGCTATAATGTAATGCCAGATAGAATAGAAGCAGGAACTTTACTTTGTGCAGTAGCAGAAACTCGGAGGAAAAATAAGACTAAATAAAGTGGTTCCAGAGCATTTAACACCTGTTCTACATAAGTTAGAAGATGCTGGATGCGTATTGGATATAAAAAAAGACACTGTAATTTTAGAAGCTCCAAAAAGACTTAAAAATGTCGAGATAAAAACAATGCCATATCCAGGATTTCCAACAGATATGCAATCTGTATTTGCTAGTGTTCTTACAACAGCGAAAGGAACATCTTTAATAATAGAAAATATATTTGAAAATAGATATAAATATGTAAATGAATTAAGAAAGATGGGAGCAAAGATTACTGTTGAAGGGAAGATTTGCATAATAAAAGGTACAAGAAAGCTATTTGGAGCGAATGTTGAGGCAACAGATTTAAGAGGAGGAGCAAGCTTAATACTTGCGCGGACTTAATGCTAAGGGCCAAACAATAGTAAATAATGCTAAATACATTTTAAGAGGGTATGAAGATATAGATAAAAAATTAGCTTCACTTGGAGCTAAGATAAAATTAGTAGATAGATAAAAAGAATATATATTGAGGTTGTAAATAGATACAGCCTCAATATATGAAAAGATACATAAGAAAGGAGGAATGTTAAATGTCCAAAAAGAAAAAGCAAGAAGAGATAGATGATGAAGATATAATAATTGGATATAATTCGAAGAATGTGAAAAAAGACAACCCTCCTAAAAAAAAGAAAGCAAAGACTAAGCCTAAGAAAAAGAAAGAAACTAATGAGGATGAAGAAGAAATCATAATAGGCTATAACTCAAAAGGAAGTAGAAAAGAAAGTAGTACTAAAAAGAAAAGTCAAACAAAAAAGGTTAATAAAAAGTCAAGAAAAGATAATGAAGAAGAAATTATAATAGGATATAATTCAAAAGGAACTAAAAAGGACAAGCAGACAAATAAAAAAGGAAGTAAGAAGAAAAAAAAGAAGCAAAAAAGCAAAAACAGGTGGAGAAAAGTAAAAGCTGTCTTATTCTTTTTTATTAAACTGATACTAATAATTGGAACGATAGTAGGAATAGGATTTTTCCTATTTGTATCACCAGTATTTAATATATCGAAAATTGAAGTTAAAAACGCAAGTAAGATAAGTGAAAATACATATATAGCATTGTCAGAAGTGCAGATAGGAGAGAATATTTTTAAGATAAGTACATTAAACATAAAAAGCAAGATAGAAGAAGAAAGTTATGTAGAGGAAGTAAAAGTAGAAAGAAGTCTTCCAGGAACAGTTGCAATTACTGTTACAGAGAGAACACCTAAATATATGGCAGAAGCATATGGTGGAATGTTTGCATATATTGACCAAAATGGTTATTATTTGGAAACAAATTCGGAAAAGCTAGATTTGCCAATACTAAGAGGAATGATAACAGATATTAATAATTTGAAACCAGGAGATAGGATAGTAGAAAAAGATTTAGATAAGTTTAATGACTTAATAAAGATAATTGATGGAGTAAAAAATAAGAATATAGAACCTAAACTTTCATATATAGATATATCAAATCATAACAATTATATATTGGAATTTGAGACAGAAAATAAAAAAGTAATGCTTGGAGATACATTAGGATTAAGTACTAAAATGATATGGATAGAATATTTTCTAAAGGAAAATAAGAATAAAGCAGGAATAATACATTTAGATACAGATGATGTGTATTTTGCACCAATTGAATAATAGAGGGGAAGGAAAGGAGAACAAAATGAACAACAAAAAGAAAATTGCAGTTGCAATAGGTATAATGTGTATGCTTTTGACAAGTGCAATCTTAATACAGCTTACAACAATTAAAGAAGCAACAAAAGTTGTAGGAACTACATATGCAGCACAGCAACTAAAAGATGAAGTATTGAGATGGAAAGATAGCTACGAGAATTTGTATGAAGAGTTAGAAAAAGCAAGAATAGACCTAGAACTCACAAGACAAGAAGCAACAACAGAAAATGAAAGAGGTAAAGAATTAGAAGAAGAACTTTCAAAGGCAAATAAGCTTCTTGGTTTAACCGAAGTTACTGGAACTGGTGTCATTATAACACTTTCAGATAATAATGAAATTACAACAAAAGATTCAGAACTTGAATTAAATCCGTCAAACCTTATTGTTCATGATGGAGATATAAGAGGTATTGTAAATGAATTAAACAATGCAGGGGCAGAAGCTATTTCAATAAACGGTCAAAGAGTTGTTGGAACAACAGCTATAACTTGTAGTGGAACAGTAATAACAATAAATGGAGTAAAACTAAATTCACCATTTGAAATAAAGGCAATAGGAAGTCCAGAAAACCTCTTTATAGCAAGACCAGGAGGCTACATAGAATATATACAAAACAGAGGCGTTAATGTAGATATAAAGAAATCAAATGAAGTAGTAGTACCAAAATATAGTGGAACAATGACTACACCCAAATATATGAAAACAGTGAAATAAGGAGGCGAAAGTATTTGAATAAAAGTAAAATTGTAGTTGCAATAACAATAGGATTAATGAGCTTTATGATGATATATATAATGATGGTACAAATAAATATAGTAAATGAATATGATGGCGAAGAAATAGAAATAATGCGAGAAGCAGAATTAAAGACAACTCTTGCTGCATATAAGGAAAAATATGAAGAAGCTAATAATGAATTAATAGATACAAAAGCAAAAATAGAAGAATATAAAAAAGATGAAAAGACAGAAGAGGATGCAATAAAACTCCTAGAAGAAGAAGTTGAAGAAGCTAATATGCTTCTTGGAAAGACCGATGTAAAAGGACAAGGAATAATAATAACTTTAGACAACGGAGAAGAGGAAGGAATAGAATTAACTTCTATTTCAACAGAGGACTTAGTGGAGCTTATAAATGAGCTAAAACTAGCAGGAGCAGAAGCAATTTCAATTAATGAAAAGAGAATAATTGCAACTAGTGATATAGCTGAAGTAGGCTATTCTGCTATAAGACTAATAAACAATGAAAGAACAACGGCACCATATATCATAAAAGCAATAGGAGATATAAAGTATCTTCAAAGTGCTTTGAATATAAAGGGTGGATATGTAGATTCTGCTTTAGCATATGGACACAAAATAAAAATAGAAACTCAAGAAAATATGACAATTGAAAAATATAAAAAAGATATAACAATGGATTATGTGAAAAAATAGGAGGTAGAAAATGATAATATTTGCAATAGCAATAGGTTGTTTAGTAGGAATAATGTTAGGGATTAATGCACCAGCTGTATCATACATATATTCTGATTATTTAGCAATAGCAATTATAGCAGCACTAGATTCAGTGTTTGGAGGAATTACAGCAACTCTAAAAGAAAAGTTTGATTTCAAAGTATTTGTTTCAGGATTTTTTGGGAATGCAATACTTTCAATGCTATTAATTTTATTAGGAAAGAAATTAAATGTGGACATATATTTAGCAGCAGTAGTAGTATTTGTAGGAAGAATGTTCAACAACTTAACTATGATTAGAAGATTTTACTTAGAAAAATGGGATAACCTAATGAAGCTAAAAGAACAAGTTAAACAAGAAAAGTCAAATCAGACAAAAACAGAAAAATAAAGAAAATAACAATTGAAATGAAATTAAAAAAAGCTGGTGTCTTAGGCGTGATAAGCATTAGCTTTTTTAATTAAAAGATATAACAAAACTATTACAAAAATATTACAGAAATGTTACAAATTCTATTGACATTTTTTGCAAAATATTATATTCTTTAATACAGGAAAAATGAATGAAGAAAATCTGAAAAATGGAGGAATTAAGATTGGCAATAGGTGATATAATTGTAGGCATAGATATTGGGACTTCTAAGGTATCTGCTATTGTTGGAGAAGTTAACAACTTTAATCAAATAGAGATAATTTCTCAAACTAAATGCAAATGTCACGGATTACAAAAAGGAAAAATAGTAGATGAAGATGATATAAGTTTATCAATAGCCAAAACAATTCAAGATGCTGAAGAGGAAGCCAATTTAAAGATACACTCTGCTTATGTTACAGTTCCAGGAAAGTATACTACAATAGTACAAAATAGTATTATCAAGGAAGTAAAAGATAAATATGCAGGAATATCAGTAAAAGACGTTGGTGCAAGTATAATGCAAATCAAGGACATAGAAATCCCAGAAGGCAAAACAATTATAGACATTGTCCCTGAATGCTTCATATTAGATAATGGAGAAAATGTTC
>CASTFX010000098.1 GCA_949448405.1 uncultured Clostridia bacterium | reverse complement strand
CGACCAATGGTCGCCCCTACAAGCCCTTGTATAAAAAAATAAAACTCCTTACCTATTTTGGTAAAGAGTTTTGATATAAAATTCGCCTCATACTATCTGTTTTCAAAATCTGAAAAGTCTGGATTTTTCTCACTATGAAGAATTATGCTTACTTCTGCTGAACTAATTCCTAATTTTTCTCCTATTTCAGTGTTGCTCATTTTCTGTTTTTTCATTTCTTGTATCTTAGGTCGTAAAGCTATCTTTCTTATCCATCTTCCATACTCAATTAATTGTCTATGAAATTTTGTATCACTCAAAATTTCTGTAAGTTCATTAACTATTCTCGTTACATTTTTCAATCCTCCTTTTTTATTTGCATTTGAAATAAGAAATCTTATACTATCTCTATCTGCAATTTCGGGATGTAATTCAAAAGTATTTATTACAAATTCTATGTCTTTATCTGGTATATTAGCTTCTAAACTATGTAAATCCGTTAATGTTTCAATAAATTTCTTTCTTCCCTCTGTAGATACATTTTCTTCACCATCTAATTCTAAGTTGTCCTCTTTTTTAGCTACTTTTTTATATCTTTTATATGTATTTGTGTATCCTTTTATCTTTTGTTTTCTATCTTTTTTTAATGCCTTACTAAGTGTTTCCTGCTCTCTAATTTCTCTTTTAGCTTGTCTTAATTCTCTTTTTTGTCTTATTTGTTCTTCTTTCCTATCTTTTTCCTCTTCTAATTTCAATAAACTTGCAAATTCTGTTATGGCTTCTTCATTAGGAAATATATTATCTGCAAGTCTTTTTAA
Organism: uncultured Clostridia bacterium; assembly: GCA_949448405.1. GTDB lineage: Bacteria > Bacillota > Clostridia > TANB77 > CAG-508 > JAAWPK01. Next base: position 4,102 of record CASTFX010000098.1, on the reverse strand, counting down.
TACTACTAGGTGCGAAATACTGTAATTCATTTCTTTAGCTATTTCTTTATATGGAACTTCTTCTTTTCTATACATTAATATTTGAAATGCTTCCTTTTTTATTCTAAACTGATTTTCTTCTCTTTTTCTTTGTTGTTCTTTTTTCTTATCTCTTTCTCTTTTTCTTCTTGCCTTTTCCTGTACTTTTCTTCTTTGTTCTTTAATTACTGCTAATTCTTCTTGAGTAAGCCAAGTACCCTCTTGTATACTTTCTCTTCTTAGCTTATATACGTAAGCAACACTGCAGTCCATAAGTTCAGCAGCTTTTTCCATAGTTTTTCCGCTTTTTATATGTCTTTTTAAAATATTTATATCTTCTTGATGTTCTTTCTTTGTTTCTGCTTTCCTTTCCTGTCTTCTTGCTATAATTTCCTCTTGTTTTCTCCTTTTTTCTTCCTCTATTCTCAGAGCTTCTACTTGTTTTTCATCCATAATTCGTTTTCTTTCTTCTTCTGGTAATCTTTCAAAAGCTCTTTGTGCTTCTTCTGCTTCTCTTATTTTTCTTAAAGCTGCAAATTCTGCTAATTCTTCTTTTGTATACCATCCATTTTCTTTAGCATATTCATTTTTTATCTCACTAAGTGTTCCATAATTATATTCTGTTATAAACTCTGAAATTTCAACTAATGAATATCCTTGTTCTGTATATTCTTTTATTTTTTTTGCTATCTTCATATGTTTTCTTTTAAGCTGGTTTTTTAATCTTTTATTCATTGCTCTTTCTGCTTCTTCTTCAGTTATTACTCCTTCTGCTATTAATCTTCTTTTTTGGTACAGAACTTTATGCATTGTAAGACTTTTTGTCTTATCACTTCTTACAATTTCTATTGGAGTATATCCCGCTCTTATCTTACCTAATATAAATTGTCTTTGTTCATCTGCAGATAACTCTCTCCCTTTATTTATAGATTTTCTAGTGGCATTTTTTCTATTATTGTCTACTTGTTCTTGAGTAACTATTCCTTTTTCAATAAGTTCTTTGACCATTGGAGTAATTTCATTATAACTAAATTCAGTCTTTATCTCTCTTATTTCTGTAAGAGAAAGTCCTTCATTTATACAAGTTGCAATAAATGCTAAGTCGTCTTGTCTTTTATTTTCCCTTGCTTCTTTTATCTCTTGTCCGTGTCATTATTCCACTTTTTTTGATATCATCAAGATACACATTAAATTCATAAGGTGTTATTCCTAATTCTCTTCGTATAATATAATTTTTTAAACCTCTTTTTAGATATTGTACAACTTGATTTCTCATATTAATATATTCTGGCACAGTTTTATCCATTTTTTCACTATCTGCTCCATTACTTGCCTGTTCTATTTCATCTTTTTGAAGTCTACCGTTCTTCTATCAGATTATTTATATGAAAATTCACTCCTGTTTCGCTTATTCCTAATCTTTTAGCTATTTGTGCTTTTATAACTCTTTGTTTAACTAATTCAAAAACTTTTTCTCTATCTTCTACTGACTTGTTATGTCTTCTTTCTGCTTTTTCTGTTCCTTTAGGTTTTCTAGCTTTTGATTTGTCTAAGCCTTGGGCATTTGGATGTTCTTTATAATATTTTTGGGATGCTGATTTAATTTCTTCTTCTGTTATTAAGCCCTCAGCAATTAAAGTTTGTTTCATTTTATTAATATATGATTTAGCCAAGTCAAATTTAGCTTCCATTCTTCTTACAGGAAGACCTTCTTTAAATGCAGCTAAAATTATTTCTTTATCCTTTATTTGTTCCTCTGGTGTACGAGGTTTTCTTTGTTTACGAGCCATAGCTATTCCTCTAAATCCTAATTTTAATAATATTTACATAATATTATCACAAAACATGCCTTTTTGCAATTAACTTATATGAGTTTAATAAAACTCCTTACCTATTTTGGTAAAGAGTTTTTATTAATTAACTATCTTGAGTTATCTTCCGCCCATTCCGGCCTCCGACCTCCACCTCCGGCCGTCCGCCTCCTGAGAAGCCTCCTCCTCCTCCACTTCCACTAGAATAGCTACTATATGCTGCAGCTTCTCTTGCGGCTTTTGCTTGTATTCCTGCTGAATATGCTCTATTCATACTTGTTGTAAGCATCCTATCAAAGTTATATCTGCTCATCATGTACATATACATGTATCCATTATTTATCATATAACTATCATCTAATATTTCTGGATATTTAACTTTTAATTGTTTTAATACTTTATCTGCTACTCCAAAAGCTGTTGCATATACTAAGTACTTTTCCCATAATGCAAGTTCTGGAACTTCTCTTTCGTCAAGTAGTGAAAAGTTTTCCATAAATCGTTTTAAAGCTTTCCATTCTTCTTGTTCATTAACACCTTTTTGTGTAAGAGTTCTTGTTTTATTTACTATCATATTACATATTATTCCACAGATTAGGCAAGATATGGCTATAAAGATTGGTATTATAAATACTCCAAAGCATAAGCCTATAAAAGCACATATAAAGTATACACTTCTTTTGTTTTCCCATTTTTTAGCTATCTCTATTTGCTTTTTATCATAATTTTGTTTTGTCTCATTAAGTAACTGTGCTTTTGGCTCTAGTCTATCAAGTTTTGCTAAAAATGTTCTATCATTCTTTTTTGCATACTTTTCAATATCTTTCATTGAAATTTTAGTATCTTGAGCATTTTCTTTCTTATTTGTATATTTCTCTACTTCTACTAATAAACTATATACTGTTTGTTCATCATTTTTTAGTTTTGATGTATCTATATTTTTATTTATGACAATATCTACTTTATCTTTATCAGTTTGTTCAAAAGATATTGCCTTTTTCAATGCTAAGTTAAGCATAGTTGCTGATACTATCTTTGATACATTATTTTTAAATGCTGCTTTATTATCAAAATAGTACAAATATGCTGCTTCTGCTGCTGTTGCGTCCGCATCTGGAAAATCTCTGAAATACTCTAACTCTTGCTCTGGCTTTATCTTTTTAATATTTCTTAATTCTTTTATGTATTTTATCATTTTAAATATAAAAAATGCTGTTATAACTATTCCTATTGTTATTGCTCCTAGTATTATGAGCTTTATAAGTTTTTCTTCATTCTCTTTCTTTTTTCTTAATTCATCTCTTTCTCTATTTGCTTTTTCTGCCCATCCAGTTTCCTCTTCTATAATATTATTCAACTTATTACTATTAACTTTGTTATAGTTCCCTGTAAACATGTCTTCTGTTACAGCAACTCTTACTTCTACCATTGTTTTCTTAGTTAAATATTTTACCTCAAAAGATACAGTTTGCTCGTCTATTACATATATCTCCCCATTTAATGGACCATGTGCCCATACTTTTAGGTTTTCTTTGTTTGACACTTTTTTTGGAATTAATATTGTCCCTTTTACTTTATCTACTGGTATTTCATTTGTGTTTCCAATAAATTGCCAATAGAATTCTGAACAATCATTATATGTTTTTACTGCATCTAATATCTCATAGCTTATTTGATATGTTTTATTCTTTGAATCATTATCAAGTCCAACTCCCCATGCTATTTCAAATTCGTTGTTTTTTGTTTCTAATGCATAAAAACCATTCTTTTTTACATGATATGCATATTCATTTGTATCAAAAAAGTTAGTTTCGTTTCCTGTTACAGATATTTCTTTTACTGCTACATTTGTAATTCTTCCATATTTTGTACTATCTAACTTAAAAGTTTTGAATAATGTATTTGTATCTGATACGTATATATCCCATGTTTCCGTAACATTTGCGCTTCCATCTTCATTTAATCTTACATCATAAGTTAGATTATCTATTTCCTGATATCCTGCATATGAAGTTGTATTAAATAGGAAAATGAAAAACATTGCTAAAATTATACTTGATAAATATATTAGTTTCTTTTTCATTTGTTCCCCTCCTTAATAATATAATTTTATATCATTATACTTAATAATGCAAGAAAAAAAGAAACACCTTTATCTTTGGTGTTCTTCTTGTTTATGCTATTGTTATAAATAATTGTACAAATACTTTTCCATATACTGGACTGTCTATAACACATATTCCTGTATATTCAAATTCAGCTTTTAATATATT
>CASTFX010000097.1 GCA_949448405.1 uncultured Clostridia bacterium | reverse complement strand
ACCAAAGTATCTATATGTCTCCCCTACATTTCCTGTTTTTACAATCTCTTGTAAATCTTCATAAACTTTCTCTATATCATATGAAGTAGTATCTCTTCCTCCTATACCATATATATAGTTTATCATTGGAACATTTTTATTATTTACATACATACCTGATGTTACATCTGTAAATAATGCTCCTCCTGCTCCATTTACAGGGTCTGCTTTGTCTAATACTGCTATTGCTTTTACATTTTCTAATGCTTTAGCTATCTCTTCTGTTGGGAATGGTCTAAACATACGTATTTTTAGAAGTCCTGCTTTTACTCCTTTGCTTCTTAGTTCATCTACTACATACTTTGTTGTTCCTGCTGTTGAGTTCATACAAACTATTGCTATTTCAGCATCATCTAATTTGTATTCTTCGAAGAATGAATATTTTCTTCCTGTCATTTTTTCAAATTCTTCTGATACTTCTTTTATAACATTTTTTGCTGCTCTCATTGCATTTGCTTGTTGATATTTATGTTCAAATAGATATGTTTGTACATCTAATGGTCCCATTGCTATAGGTTCTTTTCTATTTAATAAGTAGTGTTCTGGTTTATATTTTCCAACAAATTCTTTTACTTTTTCATCCTCTACAAGCTCTATATTTTCAATTGAATGTGAAGTTATAAATCCATCTTGACATACCATTAATGGTAACATTACCTCTTTATGTTCTGCTATCCTATGTGCCATAAGTAAGTTATCATATGCTTCTTGGTTATTTTCTGAAAATAGCATTATCCATCCTGCATCTCTTACTCCCATTGCATCTGAATGGTCATTATGTATGTTTAGTGGTCCTGATACTGCTCTATTTACAAGTGACATTACTATTGGTAACCTCATACTTGAAGCTATATATATCATCTCCCACATTAAAGATAATCCATTTGCAGAAGTTGCTGTCATTGCTCTTGCTCCTGCTGCTTCTGCTCCAATACATGCACTCATTGCACTATGTTCACTTTCTACTGCGACAAATTCTGTGTCAACTGTTCCATTACTTACAAATGTTGAGAAATATTGTGGAATCTCTGTAGAAGGTGTTATTGGGAAAGCTGCAACTACATCTGGATTTATTTGTTTCATAGCTGTTGCTGATGCCTCATTTCCGCTTAAACGTTCTCTCATATTTTTATCTCCTTTTTATATAAATTTCTAAATTATTTCAAGAATTATTATTTAGCTAGGTGTTTCTTAATGATTACAATTTGCTTTGCAAATTGCATACTGACACTGTAAAGAGCATAACTCTAACAGTCTCAGCAATTATTTCATTTCGATTGCTCCAAATGGACATACCTTTGCACAAATTCCGCATCCTTTGCAATAGTCATAATCGAAATCTTCTCTTTTTTGTTCTTTATTTACAGGTATTGCATCATCAGGACATACTGGGAAGCAAAGACCACATTGTTTACACTTCTCGCTTAAAAATACTGGCTTTTGTGATCTCCAATCTCCTGTTTTAAATTCTCTAGCATTTCCTGCTTCATATATATTTCCAGCAACTGTCATTTTCTCTGCTGGTGTTTTTGGTGTTATATTCATAATTTCCTCCTAAGCCTAAATTAAATTTTTTTAACTTCTTGTAATGCCATTTTTAACGCATTCATATTACCTTCTATTACTTCTGGCTTCTTTGCAAATTTATGTTTAAATGAACCTTGCATATCATTTAATAATTCTTCGTCTGTCATAACTTTGCTAACCTTTACTATTGCTGCAAGCATTGGAGTATTTGGGAAATATTTTCCAAGTGTTTCTAAAGAAATCTTACGAGCATCTACTGTATAGATTTCCCCCTCATATCCTTTTAATTTTGATTTTATATATTCTGAATCTTTTGTTGTATTTATTACAATTGCTCCTGTCTTTTTTAGACCTGCTGTAACATCAACTGCTTCTAGTAATGTATCATCTACAACTACTACATAATCTGGCTCATATATATTGCTGTGTATTGTTATTGGGTCTGTGCTTATTCTGTTATATGCCGTAATTGGTGCTCCCATTCTTTCTGGTCCATACTCAGGAAATCCCTGTATGTATTTTCCTGTATTGAAGGCTGCATCTGCAAGTAATAATGAAGCTGTTTTTGCTCCTTGTCCTCCTCTTCCATGCCATCTTATTTCAATCATAATTTTACCTCCTTTTTATGATTTAAGTATATTATTAAAAAATATTAAAGTCAATTAAAATGACTAGTTAGTTTAAGAAAATTTTATTATTGCATGTACTGTTTTTTCATCAAGGCTTTTGATACTTACAACATGTGAATTTTCTTCTTTTCCATAGAATATACTAACTGTTTCTCCTTTTTTTATTTGCTTTTTATAATATATCTCAATGTCACTAAAATTAAGAGAAATATCTTCTGGTAGTGCATTATATGCATATTCTAGATATACTATATTGTTTACATGATGATTTGTATCTATATCTCTTCTTTCAGCAGTATATTCATAAACTTTTTCCATATTCTCTAGTTCTTGTAATTTTCCAGTTAAATTTTCATCAAATACTTTGTTTTCTACTATTCCATAGTCATCTGCCATCTCGTCTGTAATCTTTCCTATTCTGCCTTTTTTAGCATCTATTAGTACCCATTCTGTACTTGCTAGTGCTATCTTTTCTCCTTCTTTACCATATACTTCAAAATCTCTCCAACTAGATATTTTTGAAAACTCTCTTGGCCATGTTTTTATTGTAAGTTCTGTATGCCATTTTGGTCTTTTAAATATCTTTACTTTCCAGTATAAAAGCATCCATGTGCAATTAGTTTCTTCTACTGTGTTTAGTCCATATCCTACTTTCTCTGAATGTACTCCTGCTGCTTCTGATAAAATTGTTAGTAAGCCTTTATCTGATAATTCATTATTTTCATCTATCTCATTAAATCTTATATTTGTTTTGTATTCATATACTGCCATTTTCTTGCCTCCTTGCTAAGCAAGTATATCATAGTTTTTGCTTAAATACAACACAAAAAATACCTAGATTAAAGTAAGCAATTTTACTTTAATCTAGGTATTTTTGTTCGTTAAATTTATAAATACTAATTATTATTTTTCTGTTTGCACTAATAATTTAAAATAGTAAGACTCATAAACCTACCATTTTGTCTATTTTTTAACTAATCCTAATATTTACTCTTTTATCTCTAGTTTCTCATTTTATATATAAAGTTTTAATGTAAATCCTTCCATGCTTGCCATTGATTTTTTTTATTCATTCGAAATGAGATTTTGCCACTTGTTATGCCTATACCAAATTGGAAGGTGTCATTTGTAATTGTATCTAGATTGATTATCTTGCAATAATAAGGAGAACTTGGAGGCAAATTAGTACACCTAAGTCCAAAGTAATATAATCCTGGTAATACTGCTACTTCATTAACATTAGCATCGTCATATCTGCCTCGCTCAATGAATGTCTTACTTCTTAGTGAATTTAGGGTAGTTAGTTGAGTTTTCAATTCTTCAGCTTCTCTCTTTAACTCTTGAATTATCTCTACTTCATTTTTCATAGTAGGTTCACCCCACTTCCTCTTATAAACTTACTTGTGTATATAGTATTTTAGGAATTTCGTCATTTCTTCCCTCTCATTTTTTTAATTTATATCTATATGTATTGCATTACTATTATTCATTCTATATGTATATCTTATTTTTCCTTGATTTCTTAGTATATTGGCATATTTAAGTAAGTCTTCTCCACTTACTCCATTAATTTTTATATCCGCTGCTTTTCCACTTAAATGCCTTGAATTTGAAACCCCACCAACATTTTTATTATGTTTCATACATCTTGTTCCAGAGGTAACTATACATGCCTGTCCAAAATGTTCCCTTATATTATCAAGTATTTCTACAAGTTTTAAATCTATATTATTAGCACCGCAACCACATTTACATGTAAATTCCGCTTCCTTGAAATATTGTATATTCTCCCATGTTAATTCATTTAATTTAGCTCTTGTTTTTTCTCCACATATTCCATCTGCAACTAATCCTCTTTTCTTTTGATATTCTTTGCATTTATTTTTTGTTTCATTTCCTGCTATACCATCTTGTTTAGCTCCTATTTTCCCCTGTACATATTTTATAGTTTCTATAAGTTTACCATTTGTTTTGACTCCATAGATTCCGTCTACAACTAAATTATAAGCTCTCTGGAATTCTTTATAAGCTTCTCTAGTTCCTGTTCCTTCTATTCCATCTATATTTTTATGATAGAAATTTAAAAATTTCAAATTCATTTGTCTTTGCTTTATATTTAACATATTATTTTTCCTCCTTATTGTTTAATTTTTGGTGTAATATATGGTTACATATCCCTTAAAAGTACTTCTATCCACTCCTGAACCTATTCGAATATTAGCGCCTATAATATCTACAGATATTGAACTTGTTGCATTGCCTTGAACCCCAATATATGGCAAGGGCAAGCATACGCTAGCAGATACGCCCTCGCCAGAAACTGCAACCCCTTCAATTTGTTTAGTATATGTTACATTAGATAAACCATGTGGTACATTTTTAATTGCATTATTTGGCATAATTCCTACATTTATCCTTTTGGCATATTCTTTTTTACCATCTATTACTCTTTCTGTTTCATATTCTACTCCTGTTGTTATTTGTTTACGTTTTTGCATGCCTATCCAATCTGTCCACATGCCATCATAAAAAATTCGCTGAAATTGATTAATAGTGTCATATCCATACGCTATTTGAATTCTATTAGAATTTTCTGAAATTTTTCCATAGAAATATGTTTTTATGTAACAGAACTTTCCTTGCTGTGGACCGTTCTCATGCATTGTAAGTATTATTGGCTCTAGTGTAGTATTCGGGTCTAAATGTCCTCCTTGATACTTAGCTAGGTGCATTTTTTTTAGTTCTTTATTTTCTTTCTTCAATTCTTGTATTATTTCAACTTCATTTTTCATAGCGAGTACAC
>CASTFX010000096.1 GCA_949448405.1 uncultured Clostridia bacterium | reverse complement strand
TATGAAGGTACAGGGATAGAAGAAGGAGATATAATAGTAGAAATTAATAAGCAAGAAATTACTTGTACAAGCGAGCTAACAAAAGCCATTAATAAATCAAAAGGAAGCACAATGGAAGTAAAATATATTAGAGATGGAGAGGCTTTAAACACAACAATGACAGCTGTTAGAGCAGAAGATAATACTTATAAAATAGGACTTTGGGTAAGAGATGCAGCAGCAGGAGTTGGAACGGCAACTTTTTATGAACCAGAAACCAAAAAGTTTGCAGCACTTCGGACATGGAATAATGGATGCAGATACAGAAAGGCTAATTGATATTGCTTCAGGAGAAGTAGTTACAGCAAATATATTAGCAATAGACAAAGGAGAAGACGGAAATCCTGGAAAAATACAAGGTTCAATCGAAGGACAACCTACAATTGGAACAATATATAAAAATACAGCCTATGGAATTTATGGATACTTAGATAATACTTCAGCAATGTTTGTAGATAAAAACAATTTATATCCAGTAGCTTTGAGAAATGAAGTAAAAACAGGGGAGGCAACACTTATATCAACTCTTGACAATGGGCAAACCGAGGAATATAAAATAAAAATAGAAAGGGTAAACTTAAATAATAATATAGATAATAAGAGTATGGTTATAAAAATAACAGATGAAAGGTTACTAAAAAAAGCAGGGGGGATAGTACAAGGAATGAGTGGAAGTCCGATAGTGCAGAATGGAAAAATAGTAGGAGCATTAACACATGTTATGGTAAATGATGTAACAATGGGATATGCGGTATTTGCTGAAATAATGGCAAAGAACATCTTTGAATAATAAATATCCCCCAGCTAAGCTGGGGGTATTTTATTATAACGCCTGAAAGGCTCTTTTACAAGCAGAGCCTAAAGGCTCATAGCTGTTTCGACGCATGCGTCTTTTATGACCCGTTAAACGGGTCTTTATATTCTTTTATTGATATTTGATCATACATCATATCTTCTTGTAATTGGTTTCTTACATATTCTGCTATTCTTTTTGCATTCTTACCAACCGTGTCTACATAGTAGCCACGGCACCAAAAACTTCGCTGGCCAAATTTGTATTTCAAATTTGACCACCTCTGGAAAATTATGAGGCTACTTTTGCCCTTTAATATTCCCATAAATTTCGATACTGATAATTTGGGTGGAATTAAGACAAACATATGTACATGGTCTGGGCAAACTTCCGCCTCTATAATTTTCACCTCATTCCAGTCACAAAGATCTCTCAATATTTTTCCTATCTCCATCCTCTTTTGTCCATAAAAAATTTTTCTCCTATATTTAGGTGCGAATATTATATGATATTTGCAATTCCATTTTGTGTGTGATAAACTTGATACATCATCATATGTAGTATTTTCAATTTTATTTTTCTTATTGAATATATTACTCATGATACGCAACTCCCTTCATTTTATTTTATCAATTATGCGTCGAAACATATTGATATTATATCATGAAGGGAGTTGCTTTGTCACAAAGCTTAAGCCTATGATACTACCGGCATAGCCGGAAGTTTATTTACAATAAAAACTCACTGATTTTACAAGTGAGTTTTTTATCTATTTATTGAAAAAAATCCCCTTAAAATTAGAAACTGCCTTAAAAAGCGTTATCAGTTGTTATTACAGATTATTGTTATTTACTTTTTTAGCAACTACTACAAATCTTCCATCTTCTTTTGAATATTCACAAGTAGACAATGTTAGTAATTGTTCTCCATATTCTGCTGTAACTCCTGTATCATAAATACTTGCCTTCTTGCATTGTTCCACATAGTTATTATATTCTTGCTCGTTTTCTGCATTTACAAAATAATAATATCTAAATACATTTTTTTCACTTTTATAATAAACTCTTGAATAAAATACAGATATTATTTCATAAATACTATCATCTGTTTTTGTTGTAAATTTTATTTTAGTATGTTCTTTATAAAAATCTTCTTTAGCATATTTCATTAAATCTTCAAACATTAGTCCTTGCTTATTTCTGTGTCCATATATCAGATAATTACTACTACCATTTACCATATCAAAATCTTTATCTAAAAATAAACTTCCACTACTTGCTTTTTCTTTTTTATAATTATGAGTTAGATAAAAGTCATTATCATTTGTTTGACATATAGGATAATTTATATTCGTATCTTCAATTTCTAGCCAACCTATTATTTCTGTATTTTCTTTTTGTAATTCTTCTATTTGTAACATTCTTTCTGTTTTAGTATCTGTAATTTGTGTAGTATCTATATTAGTTTCATTTAGTATATTTTCATTTACTTGTTTCTCTTTATTTGAATTATAAAAATAGTAAATTGTATAACTTATTCCACAAACAAAAGTCACAACTAATAATAACAATATTATAGTTTTTAATTTATTATTCTTTTTATTATGTCTTGATTTTTTCTTCATCAACTTAAAACCTTTCTTATTTAAAAGGAGTAGTATTTTAGTGTACTACTCCCGTTTTGGTATTATAAATTTATTTGGAATGCTTTTTTAATACTATTATTCCTGCTCCTGCTAATGCTGTTACAACTAATACATAGTTTATAATATCTAAATTTCCTGTTTTTGGGGTATTATCTTTTTCTTTATCTGTTTTATTATTTGTGTTTTGTGTAATTTCTTTTTCTGCTAATACATAAGTAGAGAAGTGATTTGTTTCAAATGTTGCATAATTTCCTTCTACTGTTACTTCATATTCTGTTTTTTCTCCATTATCTTCTACTCTATATACTGATAGTTTAGTCTTATCAAAATTGCTTGGTATAGGAATACTTACTTTTACTTTTCCATTTGGTTGAACTCTCACTCCTCTTGATTTTATTGTAATATCAAACACCTTAAAATTATTACAATTCTGTATTGATGCACTTACAGTTCTGTATATTATTCCATCTAATATTGGAAATACATCTAATATTGTATCTTCTGGCAATATATTTTCTGTTGTTTCTATTCTTATATTCGTTTCTTTATTATAAAATTCTAATGGTTTATGTACTACGTTTTCTGTTCCACTCTTTTTTAACTCAATAGGATTCCACTTTTCTCCATTAACTATTAGTGCATAAAATGAGCCATTATTTTCTACTGCTCCATTATAAATTTTGTCAGTATATTTTTCTATACTAATTTCCAATGTTCTATTATATATCTTTTCTAATCCATTTTTTATTATTTGTTGTGCATAGTTAATCTTCGCAGTTTCTGTATTTTCAATGTTTGTAGGTATTGTCACTTGTATCCAACTAAGTGGGTTATTATTGCAAACTGTATAATATAAAATATCATTTTTGAAAATGTAAATAGGATAAGTTCCACTAATTTGACCACGTACTATATACTTCAATGTTTCATCATTGATTTCTTTGTTTATACAATTTATTAATTCTTGTTCAACTGAACTTTTTTGATTTACCATATCTTCAAATTCTACTGAATATACTGGACTAAAGTTAACATTTTTTATTTTATCCTTCACATATTGTTCATCTTGAGTATTAAAATTATCTGTATTTTTGTATTTTATATTAATAACTTTAGGATTGTTTATCCCACCATCTTCTTCTAAAATTCCAATACCTATTTTATGAATATTAAAACATAAATCTGTATCTTCTTCATCTTTCACTATAATATCAATACCACCAGTTCCTATTTTAATATTCTTAGCTTTTAAATCTACACCACTATTTTCTAATATGGTTTCCACTTTCTTAACTGCTAAATCATCTACAATATATCCATATTCCCCGCTTTTTCTGTCTAAGGCTTGGCTTTCTAAAATATCAAGTTGTATTGTATTAGGAATTAAATTCATTATTGTTTGTATTTCTTCCTGTGTGGCTGCATTTACTGTATTCATATTGAATACTAATACTGCTAATAACATTATTCCTAATACTATTAAAAGTTTGAATTTTGATTTTGTTTTTACCATATTTTTTCCTCCCTTTTTAATTTATAACATTATGTTTGATAATACCCCATATTTCACATAATATTATATTTGTTTGCATTATATCATAATCTTTTTTTATTTGAAATAGTTTTACCGAAATTTCTCTCAAAACATTGAAAGGTTTTTAAAACACTTTTTGCTAAAATTACTTTGAATAAGTGCAATGAAAGGTATTGTAAATATGGAATTTTCTGATTTAGTCGCATTAAAATTAAAAGAAGTATTAGAAGAAAGAAATATTACTTTATATAAATTACAAAGTTTAACAGGCGTATACAGTTCAACAGTTTCACAATTTTTAACTAGAAAAACTAAGACTATAAGAATTGATGTTCTTTTTGTTATATGTAATGCAATAGATATCGATTTAAGTACTTTTTTCTTAGATGATAGATTTAAAACTGCTGAAGCTACTGAATGGAAAAATAAAAAAGAGGAATAACTGATTTTTAGTATATATTATCAATTATTCCTCTTTTTTAATATTGTTAAATTTATATTTCTTTTACTTTATGCAACCTGCATTCTAATAATAACTTAATTGTCTAACAAAAAGAATTCTCTCTCCAAAACGTTTCAAAAGCGAAAAGCATTATTGTGCATATAGTCTTTCCATTTCTTCTATCTTTTTTTGCATTTCTTCCATCTTTCTTTGTTCTTCTTCCATTATTGCTTTCATTTCATCTGATGCCTTTTGAGCTTCATTCATTATATTACTACTTGTACTAGCTATTATTTCTACTAATTCATTCATTTGGTTGTTATTTAATTTTTTCAATATCTTTAATGCTCTGTTTAAATCTTCTTCTGCTCTTTGTTTACTTTCTTCTGTTAAATCTGTCATATTTATTATTTCTGCTACAAGTTCAGGTGTTGAATTTGTTGATATTTTCATTAATATTTCAGTTATAGACATTGTTTGTAATTCATCTGCTGATGTTGTTCCTAAAACATCTTGCATTAACTCATCTGCATTTGCTTGTTGTTCTTGATTTCTTCTATCCAATTCTTCTTGATGTTTTTTATATTCTGCTTCTGAAACTTGTCTATCTCCTA
>CASTFX010000095.1 GCA_949448405.1 uncultured Clostridia bacterium | reverse complement strand
CCCATTGCGATTTTTTCTGCTGTTGCTTCTGCATGGAAATCTATTATGATTATATCTGCTCTGTCTTTTATTGATTTTAAGATTTTATTTGCTGTTAAGAATGGATTTTCTGTTAGTATATTCATATCTGTTCTTCCAATTAGGTTTATTACGGCTATGTTTTTATCTTTACATTTATATATCCCATATCCTTTTCCACATACTCCTTCTGGATAATTCGCTGGTCTTATAAGGTTTGGTGTATCTATAAATCCAAATATATCTCTTTTTCCCCATGTGTGATTTCCCATAGTAACAACATCTGCTCCAGCAGCTATTATTCCATCAAAATGTTTTTTGGTAATTCCCATTCCTTCTGCAACATTTTCTCCATTTACTATTGTAAAATCTATGTTATTTTCTTCTTTTATTCTTGATATTTCCTCTGTTAATTTTTTTAGCCCACTATTTCCAACTAAATCTCCTACTACTAATACTTTCATTTGTATCATCCTTTCTTCTTGAAGATTATTTTACTTTACTATGATACTATAAAATGAAGATTAAAGCAAGATTTATTAATGAATACTAATAGTCTAATTGCACTTTTAAAATTTATTCAAACCAGCCATACTTTCCATATAATTCATCAAACATCTTAAGTACCTCTTCTTCTGTATATCCATCGAAGATTTCTTCATCAGTAACTGTACCTATAATCCATGTATATCTATGTTCAGTTTCTGGATTTTTATTATCAAAACGTTTTTTAATATATCTTCTTACTAGTTTGCTTTCTTTCTCTATCCACATTTCTTCTGTATATGTATCACTATCTAGTTTTAAAACATAACACTTAACTCCTTCGTATTCTTCTTCTCGAGTTTCTATTAAGCTACATTGTATAACATTCAATAGGCTAAATGGTGCAGTATGTCTCCATTCTCCTGTTGTTCTACCATAGTCATTCGAAATAGTATGAAAAGCTGATTTTGATAATGGATATTCTTTTATTTCTCCTTCAATATTTTGTATATCTCCTGCGCTGTCATATAATTGTACTATCTTTGTTCCATCTCCCTCTGTTATGGCATAATTTATATAGCCTAATGTTAACTCTGTATATTCTTCTTTTTCTGGATTATAATTTTTACTATAGTATTCTTTTCTACATTTATTATCTTTAAATTTACTAATTCTCTTATTTACATACTCTGTTATCTTTCCTTCAAAATACATAATATTTATGTATTCATCAATAAATTCAAGATTTTCTATGGTTCTTAATTCTTCAAGTTTGTCTGTTGCTTCTTTTATTATATTATAAGCATCTATTCCTTTTTCATATAGTTTATCATAAGTGATTTTTGTCTTTATTCTTCTTGTAAAAAAGCTTCCCCAAGTAATTAATATAACTACTAAAAGTGTACCTGCAATTATTTTTGATATAAATAGCCTTTTGTTATATTTTTTTAAATGATTTATCTCTAATTCTTCTTGTTTTTCTTTCTCTTCTCCTTCTTGCCTCTCTTTCTCTTCTTGCAATATTTCTAAATCCTCTTTGCAACTTTTGCAAGCTTTTACATGCTCGTCTACTACTTGTTTTGTCTTATCACTTACTAGGTTCTCAACATAGTTTGGAAGTAAGTCTTTTATTATTTCACAATCGATTTTATTCATTTCTCATTTCCTCCTTTAACTTTATTTTCCCTCTATAAAAAGTAATTCTTGCCCATTCTTCGCTTTTCCCAAAGATTTCTCCTATCTCTTTAAATGTTAAATCTCCTTTAATCCTTAAGTAAAATACTTCTTTTGTTTTTTCATCTAATTTATGTATTTGCTTATATAAGTTTATTATTTCATCTCTTGCTTCTAAATTATCTTCTGTATATTTTTCAATTAGTACATGTTCTATATATTCATCATTATCAATTGAAATTTGTTGTATTTTATTTTTCTTTCCTAAATATCTTTTCCATTCATTTTTTGCTATTTGACATAGCCAAGTGTTTATTTTACATTCATTTCTAAATTTATTTATCCCTTTTATTGCTTTATAAAAGGTTTCCTGTGTTAATTCTTCTGCTACTTCTCTATCACAACTTAGACTATACAAATAATTATATACAAGCTTTGAATACTTTTTATATAGTTCTTCCAATTTGTTTTTCACCTCTCTTTACTATTTAAGACCTAAACTTTATTTCTTTCGTTACAAAAAAATATAAAAATCTACAAAAAAGCTGTTGGCTTTCACCAACAGCTTTTTCATTTTCTTATTTTGCGTATTCAATTGCTCTAGATTCTCTAATAACGTTTACTTTTATTTGTCCTGGGTAATCCATTTCATCTTCTACTCTTTTTGCAATATCTCTAGCCATTATTGTTATTCCTGCTTCTGAAACTTTTTCAGGTTTAACAATTATTCTAACTTCACGTCCTGCTTGGATTGCGAAAGATTTATCAACTCCATCAAAAGAATCTGCAATTTCTTCAAGTTTCTCTAATCTCTTGATGTATGCTTCTAATGTTTCACGTCTTGCTCCTGGGCGAGATGCTGAAATTGCATCAGCCGCTTGTATTAATACTGCCTCTAATGTTTGTGGTTCAACATCCTCGTGATGTGCTTCTACCGCATTAATTACTAGAGGATTTTCTTTGAATTTTTTAAGTACTTCTACACCAATTTCAACGTGTGTTCCTTCCATGTCATGGTCTAATGCTTTTCCTATATCATGTAATAGTCCTGCTCTTGCAGCTCTTTTACTGTCTAATCCTAATTCTTCTGCCATAATTCTTGCAAGGTTTGATACTTCTATTGAATGGTTTAGCACATTTTGTCCATAACTTGTCCTATATTTTAGTTTTCCTATTAATTTAATTAGTTCTGGATTTAAGCCCATAACTCCTGTTTCAAGAGTTGCTCTTTCTCCTTCTGATTTAATAGTTTCAGCAACTTCTTCTTTTGCTTTTTCAACCATTTCCTCAATTTTAGCTGGGTGTATTCTTCCGTCTTCGATTAATTTTTCTAATGCTATTTTTGCAACTTCTCTTCTTAATGGATCAAATCCTGATAATACAACTGCTTCTGGTGTATCGTCTATTATTAAGTCGATACCTGTTAAAGTTTCTAAAGCTTTTATATTTCTTCCTTCTCTACCAATAATTCTTCCTTTCATTTCATCACTTGGAAGTGCAACTATTGATACAGTGGTTTCTGAAGTATGGTCTGCAGCGCATTTTTGAATTGAATAAGTAAGTATTTCTCTAGCATTTTTTGTTGCTTCCTCTTTTGCCTTATCAGTAATTTCTTTGATTAAGCTTGCCTTTTCATTAGTCATTTGCTTTTCTAATTCTGATAAGATTTTAGCTTTAGCTTCTTCTTCTGATAAACCTGATATTCTTTGAAGTTCTGCCATTTCTTTTTCTATTGCTTCTTGCAATTCTTTTTTCTTCGTTTCTAATTCTTGTGATTTTCTTTCAAGGTCTTTTTCTTTTTGTTCAAATCCATCAGCTCTTCTATCTAGATTTTCTTCTTTTTGTATAAGTCTTTTTTCTTGGGCTTGTACTTCGCCTCTTCTTTCCCTAATCTCCTTATCTAGCTCACTTCTGGCTTGCATAATTTCTTCCTTAGCTTTAAATATTTCTTCTTTTTTAATATTCTCAGCTTCTTTATTTGCAAGGTCTAGAAGTCTCTTTGCTTCGCTTTCTGCTCCTGCAATTTTTGATTCTGCAATTTTCTTTCTAATTATTACTCCTATTGGAATGAATATTATTCCAGAGATTAAGGCAGTGGCGATTATGGTTATCATGTTTTCCATAACTCTTACCTCTTTCCTATTTAATTTTCAATGTACAGATAATATATATAGCTAATTATTTTAGAATATATTTTAACTTACTATAATATTTTATACGTATTATTGTAAACTGTCAAGTCTTTTTAACAAAGAAAAGAACAAAAGTGAAGTTTGTTCATGCCTATGAAAGCTACTTTTTCCTATGTTTATTGCATATTCAATGTTCCTTCCTATATTTAGAAAATTTCTTTTAATAATCGCCTTTATTTTTCCTATACGACAAAATAAGCCCTAAAATTATTTTAGGGCTTTGACATTTTTATTTAATTATTGGTCTTTTAATGAGTTTTTTAATAACTCTAATTGAGAGATTAATAAAGATTCCATTTTTGCTTTATAAACTTCAAATTGCTTATCTAAATCTTCTATTTCTTTTTCTTTTAATTTTATCTCTGAATTTAGTTTCAAAACTTGCTCTTTTGCTGCATTTTGTGCTTCATTTATTATCACTTCTGCTTGTTGTTTTGCAACATTTTTAACATCTTCTGCTGTAGATTGCGCCATAAGTAGAGTATTTTGAAGAGTGTTTTCCATTGACCTATATTTTGCAAGTTCTGCATTTAAGTCTTCTATTGTTTGCTTTGAATCTGCAACCTCTTTATATATCTTTTCATATGCTACTGTTAATTCATCTAGGAAATCATCTACTTCCTCGGTATTATAACCATTGATAGCTCTTTTTGAAAATTTTTTGTTTTCTATATCAAGTGGTGTTATCATAATCTTTTGTCTCCCTCCTGGCAAATCTATTTGCCTCTTTAAATTTATAGCAAATATATGCAAATAAAGGCGAAACTGTATTTAATCTCGCCTCTTAATATCATATGTGTTTATTTAAGCCATGATACTGATAGCTTATTTTTTACTTCTTCTCTTCCCATCTCATTAGATATATCATAGTTTGCTGGCGCAATTAAAAATATTGAGTTAGATATTTTTTGTATATGACCATTTAAAGCATAAACGCCACCACTTATGAAATCTACTATTCTTCTCGCTACATCTTTATTAACATATTCAAGATTAACTATGCAAGATTTTCTTTCTTTTAAATATTGACAAATCTCTTCTGATTGTTCAAAATTTGTTGGTTGAGAAATTATCATTTTTACTTGATTTGCTTGTGGCATGTTAACCACTTTATTTTTTCTACCAAATAATTTTCTATCTTCTTCTTCCTCATCTTCTTCTTGTTCATATTCTTCATCATAATTTTCTAATTCTTCATCTTCGTCCTCTGGCTCAATTCCGAAAAATCCC
>CASTFX010000094.1 GCA_949448405.1 uncultured Clostridia bacterium | reverse complement strand
CATTGGCATAGCCAATTATCAATGGGAGTTGCTATGCAGAAAGTATTCTGCTCCTCCCTACGATTACATAGAGCTGTAGGCAATTTTAGAAGATAGTATTTCTCTCCACTAGCTAACTAAAGCTGGTGGAGAGTTTTTTATCTAAAAATACAGTCATAAGGAAAAGCCCAACCGAATACAATTAAACAAAAGCAGTGATATTCTAATGGGGGGCTCATAATGAAAGGTATAACAATAGAGGAACGTGCATGCAGTTTAGCACGATATATTATAGATTCAAAAGATACAGTAAGAGGTGCAGCAAGAAAATTTCGGAATAAGTAAAAGCACAGTACACAAAGACGTAAGTGAACGATTAGTCAAGATAAACCCTGTACTTGCAATAGAAGTAAGAAAGATATTAGATGAAAACAAAGCAGAAAGACATATAAGAGGGGGAATGGCAACTAAGTTAAAATATACAAAAAAAGAAGACGAAGGAAAAAGAAGTGCATAATAGTTAGAAGCATCAAATCCTACGGAAGGCCAAGAAAGCCTTCCACTTTTCTTATCAAATTAATATGGACAAAGCCTAAAAATTATTAAGTAAATCTTAATATTGACTAATTTAAAGAAAATGCTTTATCTTTTAAAAGATTTGTATTATAATAGTACTATCATAATTTATATCAAAATTTGGAAATGCTCTAAGGAGGGTAGAACATATGAAAGAAAACAATAAAAAAGAAGAAGAAAAAAAGAAAGAAGAAAAACAAGATACTGTAATATATAAACCCGTAAAGAAAAAGAAAGGAAAAAAGAAGAAAAAGCATCCAAAGCTTAGACTATTCCTAAAAATAATGCTTATTACATTTATATTACTAGTAGTTATAGTAGGTCGGAGTATTTGCAGCCCTAATATATAGATGCATCTGGGGAGACTGGGCAATGGACGAAAAAGCATTAAACATAAGTTACCAAAACTCAACAATATATGATATAAATGGAAATGTAATAGCAACTCTTACAGGACAAGAAAATAGAGAAATAATTAGTAAAGACCAAATGTCTCCATATCTATTTGGAGCATTCATTGGAATAGAAGATGAAAGATTTGAACAACATAATGGTGTAGACTGGAAAAGAACTGCAGGAGCACTATTGACATTTGCTACACATGGAGGAGAATCTTCATATGGAGGAAGTACACTAACACAACAATTAGTAAAAAATTTAACAGGAGAGGCTGATAATTCAGCAATAGAAGGAGCACTTAGAAAAATAAAAGAAATAGTAAGGGCATATCAAGTAGAAAATATCCTCTCAAAAGATCAAGTATTAGAAATGTACTTAAATCTAATACCACTTGGAGGTGGAGGAAAGAACATATATGGTGTTCAAACTGCAGCAAAATTTTATTTTAATAAAGATGCAAAAGATTTAACTCTTGTAGAATCAGCATATATTGCAGGAATAACACACAAACCAAACGCATATAATCCTTTTGGAGAAAAAGATAGAACAGAAACAATAAATAAGAGAGTAAAAACTGTACTTGGCAAAATGAAAGAAATAGGAAAGATTACAGAAGAAGAATATAATGGAGCTATTTCTGAAGTAGATGCAGGAATCAAATTTGAACAAGGATCAGTATCTCAAAATAATAACTTAACATATCATGCAGAAGCTGCTATAAAAGAAATAAAAGAAGATTTAATGGAAAAATATAATTGGTCTAAAGATGAGGCAGAATTACATTTATATGGAGATGGATATCAAATCTATACAACTTATGATCCAAAAATACAAGAAGCAGTTGAAGAACAATATATAAAAAATAGTAGTAAATGGACTTCAAAATATAAGACAGTTACAAGAAAAAGAGAAGATGGAAGTACATATAAAGAAGAAGTAAGGATAGAATCAGCAATCGCGATAGTAGACCATAAGACAGGATATGTAGTTGCAGGAACAAGTGGATTTGGAGAGAAAAAAGAAGCTTGGGGATTCAACAGAATAATAAATGCAACACATAGCCCAGGTTCTTCAATTAAACCATTAGCTGTTATAGGACCAAGCTTAGAAGAAAGAAAAATTACAGCAGCAACAGTTGTGGAAGACAGTCCTGTTACATTTGGAAACTATAGTCCAAGAAATGATACAGGTGGATATTTAGGACTTATGAATATAAGATATATTTTAAGAGTTTCAAGAAATATACCAGAAGTAAAAATGATGAAAGAACTTACTGTAAAAAAATCACTTGAATATCTAGCAAAATTTGGATTAGATACATCAACAGAACAAAATGATGGATTATCACTTGCACTTGGAGGAATGTCACAAGGACCAACAGTACTTCAAATGGCAGGAGCATATGCAGCAATTGCAAATTATGGAGAATATATTGAACCAACCTTCTATAAAGAAGTTAAAGATAAAGAAGGAAAAGAAATTTTAGGTGAACACCAAGAAAAAACAAGAGTATTATCAAGACAAAATGCTTGGATACTACAAACATTATTACAAGAACCAACAGGAACAGGATTAACAGGAACATCTGGTGCAACAGCAACAGGAGCAAAAGTTAGAAACCAATTTACTGCGGGAAAAACTGGAACAACAAATGAATCAAAAGCTGTATGGTTCTGTGGATTTACACCATATTATTCTGGAGCAGTTTGGATGGGATATGATAAAGAAGCAGATGGAAAAGCAGGAAAGAGTGGAACAGCAGCAAGGCTATGGGGTGCTGTAATGAACTCAATACACTCAGGAAAAGAAGCTGGAAAATTTGAACAACCAAATGGAATAAAAACAGCTCTAGTATGTTCGAAATCAGGACTACTTGCATCAGAAACATGTAAATCAGCAGGATATGCATATAATGAATATTTTGCAGAAGGAACAGTGCCTGATCAAACTTGTGCTTCTCATACAAAAGTATCAATATGTAATAAGTCAGGAAAGCTTGCTAATGAATATTGTACAGATGTAACAGAGCAAACATATACAAGTAGTGATGAGATACCTGAAGAGAAATGTACAGAATGTGTAAAACCAGTTGAAAATGTTATTGACACAAATACTATAACTCCACCAGCAACAAATACAATAAGTAAGCCAAACACAGATACAACAAAGCCACCAGCAACTAATGAAATAAATAAACCAAGTAATACTATAAGATAAAAATAAAATTAAAATATGAAGAAACTATAGATATAGTTTCTTCATAATAAATTAAAGAAGGGAGAAAATATCAAGTGGAACTAAAATTATACAATACCCTTTCAAGAGAAAAAGAAGTTTTTATACCTGTAAATGATATAGTAAGAATGTATTCTTGTGGTCCAACAGTATATAGTTATGCACATATTGGAAATTTTAGAGCATATGTATTCATGGATACTTTAAGAAGAGTATTAAAATATAATGGATACAAATTAAAACATGCTATGAATATAACAGATGTAGGACATCTAGAATCAGATGCAGATGAGGGAGAGGATAAAATCGCAAAAGCTGCAAGAAAAGAAAATAAAAATCCATACGAAATTGCAGCATATTATACAGAAATTTTTCTAAGAGATTTTGATAGACTAAATATAGATAGACCAGAAGTCATCTGTAAAGCAACAGACCATATACAAGAAATGATAGAATTTGTAAAAAGAATAGTAGAAAATGGATATGGATATGAAACTTCAAAAGGAATATATTTCGATATATCAAAATTAGATAAATATCCTATACTATCAGACAGAAAAGTAGATGAACAAATAGCAGGAGCAAGAGTAGAAGTAGACAAGGAAAAAAGAAATCCAGAAGACTTTGCATTATGGATAAAAGCTCCAGAAAAACATTTAATGAAATGGGAGAGTCCATGGGGGCTTTGCTATCCAGGCTGGCATATAGAATGTTCAGCAATGAGTAACAAATATTTAGGAGAAGAATTCGACATACATACAGGAGGAATTGACCATATACCAACACATCATGAAAACGAAATAGCACAAAATAAAGGAAAATGCGGTAAAGTTCCAGCAAGATTTTGGATGCATTGTAACTTTTTACAAATAGATGGTGGGAAAATGTCAAAAAGTTTAGGAAATATCTATACTTTAGACACATTAAAAGAAAAAGGAATAAACCCACTTGCATATAAACTATTTTGTTTTTCGTCACATTATAGAAATAAATTAAACTTCACATTTGAAGGGGCAGTGGCAAGTAATACTTCGCTTATAAGACTTAAAGAAGGATATCAAAAACACTTAGAAGGAACAGAAAAAGTAGAAGAAGATATTATAAAAGAATTTGAAGAAAAATTCCATAAAGCGATAAATGATGACTTAAATATGCCAATAGCAATGAGCATTGTTTGGGATATAATTAGATACACTAAAAAATCACAAGATTTAGCAAAATTATTACTAAAATTCGATGAAGTATTAGGACTAGAAATAGACCAAAAATCTGAAAACAAAGAAGAAATCCCAGAAGAAATACTAAAACTTGCAGAAGAAAGAAAAGTAGCAAGAGAAAATAAAGACTGGGAACTATCAGACAAAATAAGGGATAGAATAAAAGAAAAGGGGTATATTATTAAGGACTCAAAAGAAGGAATGTTAATTGAAAAAGCGTAAGCTTTTTCAATTAACAATATAGGAAGGAATGGAATGTAAATGGAAGAAAAGAGAGGCTTCTTTAAAAATATATGGACAAGCATAAAAGATTTTGAAAAATATGAAGAATTTGCAGCAGATAAACTAACTAAAGCTATAAAATATATATTACTACTCACATTAATATTTACAGTAATAGTAAGTTTAATGTATACATATAAATTTTACACAGTTGTAGAAGATGCAAAAGAATTTATAGGAAAAAATGTAAAAGATATAGTACTAGAAAATGGTAAATTAAACGTAATATCAGAAGAACCAATAACTATTGAAAATGAAAAAAATGTTATTCCAATTATCATAATAGATACAGAAGAAGGAGTTAATACAGACAAATATAAAGAAAAAATAAAACTATATGATAATGGATTATTAGTATTAAATGATAAGGTTGTAATAATTAGTAAACTATTAACACAAGAAGAAAATATATATTATACAAATGTATTTACAAATAATATAGAAAGCAAACAAGACTTCATAAATTTATTATCTGGTGGAAATATAATATATGCATATATGCT
>CASTFX010000093.1 GCA_949448405.1 uncultured Clostridia bacterium | reverse complement strand
AAAGGGAGAGGTATTTAGCATATTTAAGAGAAAAACATATAAGAGATACAAAAGCAATAAGAGAGTTTGGATATAACGAAGGTAAAGAGAAAGGTCTAGCAGAGGGACTAGCAGAAGGATTAGAGCAAGGACTAGAACAAGGATTGGAACAAGGATTAGAGCAAGGACTAAAAGAGGGCTTAGAACAAGGCTTGGAAGAGGGGAAAAAAGCAAATCAAAAAGAAGTAGTAATTAACTTATATAAAATGCATATGAAGATAGAGGATATTTGTAAAGCTATAGAATTAACCAAAGAAGAAGTAGAAAAAATTATACAAGATGAAAAGAATAATTAAAAATTAGAATACACACCAATTTTCATAACAAATGTATTTTTTTACCCAAATACTTGACAAAATACAAACGTGTGTGTTAAAATTATTAACTGTAACCGCATAAGTCAAGGTACATAAAGTCTAATTAAGTTTAGATACCTATATTTTAAGGTTAGCGAGTATACGAAAAAAGGGAGGTGCTTTCAATAATGTACGCAATAATCGAAACTTGTGGAAAGCAATACAAAGTATCAAAAGGAGATGTAGTATTCTTTGAAAAATTAGAAGCTGAAGAAGGAAAAAAAGTTAAATTTGACAAAGTAATCCTTGTATCAGATAATGGAAAAGTAGAAGTAGGAACTCCTTATGTAAAAGGTGCTAAAGTAGAAGGAAAAGTAGTTGCACATGGTAAAGCTAAAAAGATAACTGTTTTCAAATATAAAGCTAAAAAGAATTATAGAAGAAAACAAGGACATAGACAACCATACACAAAAGTAGAAATTACAGCTATAAGCACAGCAGCTGAAAAGAAACCAGCTACTGAGAAAAAAGAAACAGCAAAAAAAGAAGAAGTTTAATTTCTAGAATATATAAAACTTTAGAAAGGAGAAATGACATATGGCACATAAAAAAGGGCAAGGTAGTGTTAAGAACGGAAGAGATAGTGAGTCTAAACGCCTTGGGGTAAAAAGAGCCGATGGTCAATTTGTTCTAGCAGGAAATATCTTGATGAGACAAAGAGGAACAAAAATACATCCAGGAACTAATGTAGGTATTGGTAGTGATGATACACTTTATGCATTAGTAGATGGTATAGTTAAATTTGAAAGATTAGGAAAAGACAAGAAAAAGGTAAGTGTTTACCCAGAAGAACAACAATAAAAAATAAGCGCTAGGGCACTTAAGCTCTAGCGTCTTTTGTATATATAGGAGTAATATTTTGAAGAAAAGAGTATTATTAGGAATGAGTGGAGGTGTAGACAGTTCTACAGCTGCACTATTGCTAAAGAAGCAAGGATATGAAGTAATAGGAATAACACTAAAATTTTTTGAAAAAGAAATGAATAGAGAAGACAATTCTTTTTCTGATAATTCTGATGCAAAAAAAGTATGTGATAGTTTAGGAATACCTCATTATAAATTTGATTATTCTAAAGAGTTTAAAGAAAATGTTGTAGACGATTTTGTAAATTGCTATGAAAACTGCAAAACTCCAAATCCATGCATAGAATGTAACAAATATTTGAAATTTGGTGTTATGTGGCAAAAGGCAAAAGAACTTGAATGTGATTACCTTGCAACAGGGCATTATGCAAAACAAGAGTATAGCCAAAAATATAAACAATATGTATTAAGAAAATCAGAAGAAACTAAAAAAGATCAAACGTACTTTTTATATAGTATACAAAAAGATATATTACCAAATCTAATATTTCCACTTTCAGAATATAAAGAAAAGAGTGAGATAAGAGAAATAGCAAAACAGAACGAGTTAAAAGTTGCAGAAAAATCAGATAGTCAAGAAGTATGTTTTATACCCGACAATGATTATGGCAATTTTTTAAAAAAGAATAGTAATACTAAAGTTAAGAGCGGAAATATAGTACTTTCAAATGGAGAAATATTAGGAAGGCATAGAGGACTAATATATTATACTATCGGACAAAGAAAAGGACTTGGTATCGCATATAAAGAACCACTTTATGTTATAAGCTTAAATAAAGAAAAAAATGAAGTAATAGTAGGAATAGAAAAAGAGCTTTATAAAAATAAACTATATACAAATAGTCTTAATTTTCTAGTAGACTTTGATAAATGGGAAGAAGATATTTACGCAAAAATAAGATATAGGGCAAAAGAAGCAAAAGCAAAAGTAATAGAGGCAGGAGAAAAGTTAGAAGTAATATTTGAAGAGCCACAAAGAGCTATAACAAAAGGACAGTCGGTAGTGTTTTATGATAAAGAAGGTATAGTGCTTCGGTGGAGGAAAGATAATTTAAGAAAGGAAATAAATAAATGTCAAAAGCAATAACTTATGAATTATTACATGTAGATAAAAATTCAGGAGCAAGAAGAGGAATAGTACATACTCCACATGGAGATATACAAACACCAATTTTTATGCCAGTTGGAACACAAGCAACAGTAAAATCTCTAACACCTGAAGAACTTAAAGAAGAAGTAAAGGCACAGATAATATTATCAAATACATATCATCTATATTTAAGACCAGGACATAAATTAGTTGAAGAAGCAGGCGGATTACATAGATTTATGAATTGGGATAGACCAATACTTACAGACTGTGGAGGATTTCAAGTATTTAGTTTAAGTGATTTAAGAACAATATCAGAAGATGGTGTAGAATTTAAGTCACATTTAGACGGTAGTAAGCACTTCTTTTCACCAGAAAAAGTAATGGAAATAGAGAATTCGCTTGGAGCAGATATTATCATGTCATTTGATGAATGCGTAGAATATCCAGCAACATATGAATATACAAAACAGTCAATGGAAAGGACAACTAGATGGGCTATAAGGTGTAAAGAAGCTCATAAAAGAGAAGATGCTCAGGGACTATTTGGGATTATTCAAGGTGGATTTTATGAAGATTTAAGAAAACAAAGTGCAGAAGATTTAATAAAGTTAGATTTACCAGGATATGCAATAGGTGGAATTAGTGTAGGAGAGCCAAAAGAAGAATTTTTGAAAATGCTAAGATACACAACTCCTCTAATGCCAGAGAATAAACCAAGATATCTAATGGGAGTTGGAACTCCAGATTATTTAATAGAAGCAGCACTATCAGGGATAGACATGTGTGACTGTGTACTTCCAACAAGAATTGCAAGAAATCGGAACAGCACTTACATCTTCTGGAAAAGTAGTGGTAAGAAACCAGACATACGAAAGAGATTGGGGGAAATTAGACCCAGAATGCGATTGCTATACTTGTAAAAATTATACAAGAGCATATATTAGACACTTAATAAAGGCTAATGAAATTTTAGGTGTAAGATTATTATCAATTCATAACTTAAGGTTCTTGACTAAACTAATGGAAAGAGTTAGAATAGAGATAGAAAATGATAATCTATTAGGATTTAAAGAAGAATTCTATAAAAAATATGGTTATACAAAAGAATAAAGGAGGATTTTGACTATGAAAATAGAGCAAGATGAATTAAGAGATAATAAGAAAAATTCAGGACCAAAAACTACAACAATAGTAGCAGTACTTATAACTGTTACAGTAATATTTGTAATAGGTATAATAGTTGCAATTATGTCTATGAGAGAAAAAGATTTTTCAGTAGTAGTTGATGGTAAAATAGCAAATATATCAAAAGATACATTTGTATTTACAGAAGACCGGTAGAATATATATATCTATAAAAGATATTGCTCCATTTGTTGGATATGAAGCACATACAGGTGAATATAAAGTAGACATACAAGATAAAAATAAAATGTATGTGGAAGCATTAGAAGGAACAGAAACAACTTCATTCTATTTAAATTCGTCAACAATAAGTAAAGTAGCACCAAATACTACTAATGACTATGAAAATATTAAAATCAAAGAACCAGTTGTAATGTCAAATGATAAAATGTATATAATAAGTGATGGTTTCGTAACAGCTTTTAATACTTTATTTAGTTATGACAAAGCTGAAAATAGAGTAACAATGCAAACACTTCCATATTTAATTAAAGGATATAGCGGAGTTATTGAAGATTATGGATATACAAGCTTGAGTGAAGACTTTAATAATCAAAAAGCTTTAATCTATGGAATGATAGTTGCTTCTAAAAATAATAATAGTAATTTTGGAGTAATATCTGTTGAAGGAGAAGAAATATTAAGCCCTAGATATAATAATATACAATTTATTGAAGCATCAGGTGAATTTATTATAACTAATTCTAGTGAAAAAGTGGGGATAGCATACAATACAGGAAAAACGAAAATTACAGTAGCATATGATGATATAAAAGTAATGGATAGTACTCTTGGACTATACTTAGTAAAAAGCAACGAAAAATATGGAGTAGTAAATTCAACAGAAAATACAATTATACATACAGAATATGATCAAATTGGAATAAATGTAGCAGATTTTCCATCAGACAACATAAAAAATCAATATATATTATATGATAAGATGATACCTGCACAGATTAATGGAAAATGGAGATTATTTGATATAGAAGGCAAGAGAATTACAGGAGATGAGTATGACTCAGTTGGATATAAAGTAGTAGGAGATAAAAATACAATAGCAAAAAGTGCTGTAATTATTGGAGAGACAGAGACAATAATAGTTGGAAAAGATAAATTATATGGTGGAGTAGATGTAAAAGGAAATGAACTAATTCCAATTAGATATGAAGCGATATATTCTATAACTAATGCTGGAAAGACTACATATTATATATTATATAATTACACTGAATATAATGCAGTAGAAGTAATAGATGCGATGAAAGAAAGACTAGGATATAAAGATGAAGTACAAGAAGAATTAAACCCAAATCCAAATCCTGAACCAGATACAACGAATGATAATAATGTAACAACAAATGAATTAAATAGAATTGATATAACAAATGTTACTGAACTTAATACAAATTCTGTAGAAGGCAACAATGAAGTAAATCAAGTAAATGCAGTTCCTGCCGAATAATGTCTAAGAAAAACTATAAAAATGACTTGAAAATATTATATAAATATGTTACAATATAAATAACATAATAATTAAATAAAAATCCCTACATGGTGCGTATTAGACGGAAATTTTAGAACCTACAAAGTAATGGATACGGGAGCCGACTCTCTGAATATGGCGTGTATGCTTGCAAGAGATATTAGTAAGAAACCCACAAGTATTTAGGTAGGCACC
>CASTFX010000092.1 GCA_949448405.1 uncultured Clostridia bacterium | reverse complement strand
ATATAGTACCTGTACTTATAAAATCAAAAAACAATTTAAAGGATACAGAGTTATTAGAAGACGTAAGACACGAACTATTAAATTTAACAGATACACCATACAAAAAGCAACATTTATATCTAACTAAAAAATATGTTGTTTCAGGGATACAAGCAATTAGATATGAAGATATAATATGGGCATATATAGTAGAAGTGTCAAAATATGGAATAAAAGCAGGAAGTAATTTAATAGTTTATACTAAAGATAAAAAAGAGAATGTTATTGCTTCTGTAACTGCTGGAAATAATATTCTCGATAATATCTTAGAAGATATACATAATAGAAATGCTAATATAAAAATTGGATATAATGCTGAAAACAAAGAATTTTTCGAAAACTATTAAAATGAACTACAAAAAGACAGATAATTAATTTGAAATTATCTGCCTTTTATTATATAATTGAAAAAAATTACTAAAGGGAGAAATTTTTATGGCAACAACAAGTGAATATATAGAGTATTTATGTGAACAGATTAAAGGCGTAGGAGATATAAGATACAAGAAAATGTTTGGTGAATATATGGTATATGTTAATGAAAAGCCAGTTATTATAGTATGTGATAACACAACATTTGTAAAGAAACTAGACTGTATAGAAGAAGCTATGAAAAATGCAGAAGTAGGGTTTCCATATAAAGGAGCAAAGGAACATTATGTGTTAGATATAGACAATCCAGAGTTTTGCAAAAAGATATTAACAGAATTAGAAAAAGTAACACCAGTCCCAAAACCAAAAAAGAAAAAATAAAATGTAATTTAAGGAATATAATATGAAAAGTATTAATAAAAAAGAACTACATAGTATTTTTGAAGGAATAGCAAATAAGCAAGAGAAAGACTTTAATTTATTATATAAAGAATATAATAAATTAATATATGCAATTGCATTTTCTATATTAAAAAATGAAGAAAACAGCAAAGATATAATGCAGATAGTTTTTGAAAAAATATGGAATATGGAAGCAGATAAGCTGCCATCTAATAATGAAGCTAGTTGGTTATATAGCTTGACTAAAAACGAAGCCATAAATTTTCTAAGGAAAGAAAAAAGTACTATAGACATTGATGAAATATACTATATAAGTGATAGCGAATGTGAAGATGCAATAATAGAAAAAGAAGATTACAATAATATAATATCTAAACTAGATAAAAAAGAACAAGAAATTGTATCACTAAAAGTATTATCAAAGTTATCTTTCAAAGAAATTTCAGAAGTGTTAAGTATACCAATAGGGACAGCACAATGGAGATATTATAAAGCTATTCACACATTAAAAATGCTGCTTAGCAGTCTATCTATGTTTATATTAACAATATTTGCATTTATTATACAAAGAACGAGAAATAAAAAGATTATACAAGAGCTACATGAAAAAGAAAACGAAGAATATATAGAAAACGAAGGAAATGAGGAACATAGAGAAAATGAAGAGATAAAAGGACAAGAAGAACAGAAAAAAACTGAAAATACCACAGAAACTTCAAAAGATTTAGAAAATAAAATAACAAATGAAGTAGTTAAAGAAACAGAAAACTATATAACTGTAGAGCAAAAGGTTAATACAGAATGGGGAATGATAGATATAAGTTTAATAGCTATTTCTAGTGTGTTTTTAATTAGCACCATTATATTTTTAACTTTTTTTATAAAATACCAACAAAAAGCAAATAAAAAAACGTCTAAATAATAGAAAGGTTAAAAAGGTGATACTTATGAAGAAAAATGAAAAATTAATGATAGGTGTATTAGTATTAATAACAATAGTAATGATAGGTGTACTAGCATTTTCAAAATCAAAGACTTGGAAGAATACATTAAATACGAATGTTCAAAGTTCAGAAAAAGGACAAGATATAATAGATGATACAGATGAAGACTATTCATTAGAAAAAGCAACTGAGAGAGGATATTTTGTAATAGGACATAATAAGATTTATAATAAAGAAAAATTAGACAAGTTTATTGAAAATACTAGCATGAATTCAAAAAACAGAAAAGAGGACTCAATAAAAATCGTACAATATACAACAGAAGGAGACCCAATAATAACAGAATTAATTTATAAAAAAACAGAAAATACGTCTACTTATATTTTAAAAGAAGATAACACAAGGGATAAATGGTCAGCAGAAGAAGACAGAAAAGTAAGAATTAATGAAGATATACCAGGAAACATCTATGGAATAACAGAAAGAAAAGATGGAAATATTGTAATTGTTGAATTAGCATTACATGCAGAAATAGATTATGCAGATGAAAATGCAAAGAGATATGAAACAATTCATGTATGCAGTTATACAAGTAATAGCACACAAGAACAAATTTCAACATTTAATGGAAAAGTTATAGAAGCAAATCAAAACAGCATAATTGTAGAGCCAAATGCAGGAGAGGACATTAGAAAATCGGCAGACAAAATATCTGTGAAATTAGGAAAAAACAATGATGAAAAATATGAAGTAGGAAGTATTGTAAAAATAGTATACACAGGATATATTATGGAAACATATCCAGCACAAATCGAAGCAGTAAGTATTGAAGTAAACTCAAAATAAAGACTTGATATTTGATAGCTATTGTAGTAAGATTAATGTATTAAATAAACAAAGGAGGAAATTTATGTCAGAGAAATTTATACTAAACGAAACTTCAATATTTGGAAGAGGCTGTAGAGAGGAACTTCCAAGTGAGATAAAAACTAGAGGATACAAAAAAATATTTTTAGTTACAGATAAAGGATTAGTTGACTGCAAACTAATAGATAAAGTAACAGTACTTTTAGATGAAGCAAAAATAAATTATACATTATATTCAGATATAAAACCAAATCCAACTATAAAAAATGTATTAGATGGGTATGAAATATGTAAAGAAATAAAAGCTGATTTAATAGTAGTTGTAGGTGGAGGTTCTGCGATAGATACAGCAAAAGGAATATCAATTCTAATGAAAAACCCAGATAGAGCCGATGTAGTATCATTAAATGGACTTTCAAATACTAAAAAGAAAGGATTACCAATAATAGCACTACCAACAACACATGGAACAGCAGCAGAAGTTACAATAAATTATGTTATAACAGATGAAGAAAGAAGAGTAAAAATGGTATGTGTTGACCCGCATGATATACCAGTACTTGCAATAGTAGATTCGGAATTAATGGAATCACTTCCAAAAATGACAGCAGCTTCAACAGGATTAGACGCATTGACACATGCAGCTGAAGGATATATTACAAAAGCACATAATACAATGTCAGATATGTTCCACATGAGAGCTATAGAATTAATATTTGAAAATTTACCAAGAGCAGTAAATGAGAAAGACCCAAAGGCTATCGAAAATATGGCATTAGCACAATATATGGCAGGTATGGGCTTTTCAAATGTTGGACTTGGAATAGTTCACTCAATGGCACACCAATTAGGAGCTGTATACGATACTCCACATGGAATAGCAAATGCTATACTATTACCAACAGTAATGAGATTTAATGGAGTAGTTTGCGCAGATAGATTTAGAGAAATCTTGTGTCATATAGGAAGAGAAGATGCAAGACACTTAAATGACCAAGACGTAATAAATACTTTCGTATGGAAGATACAAGAGCTATCAAAAGAATGCGGTGTTACAATAACAGTAAAAGATACAGGCTGCAAAGAGGAAGATTTAGAAATGTTAGCTGAAAAGGCAATGGAAGATCCATGTAGACCAGGAAATCCAAGAGAGACAACAAAAGAAGACTTTATAAGATTATATAAAGAAGCTATGTAATATAAAAAAGCAAGTAGTTAATGTTGAAAACTACTTGCTTTTATGCTATTATCTAATCGTAAAATTTAAATATAAGGAGAAAAGATGTCTTTAATAGCAATAAATAATTTAACTTTTGGTTATGATGGAAGTATAAATAATATATTTGAGAATGTATCTTTTAATATGGACACTGGTTGGAAACTTGGACTAATCGGAAGAAATGGAAAAGGGAAAACTACACTTTTACAATTATTGCAAGGAAAATATGAATATAATGGCATAATATCAAAAAATGTAGAAATTGACTATTTTCCTTTTGAAGTAAAAAATAAGAATAGAATGGCACTAGATATTGTCCAAGAACTTGTACCAAAGGTAGAAGACTGGGAGATTATTAAAGAATTAAATTTATTAAATAGTAGTGCAGAAATATTGTATAGAGATTTTGACACATTAAGCGGAGGAGAGCAAGTAAAAGTACTTTTAATTAGTCTATTTCTTAAAGAAAATAACTTTTTACTAATTGACGAGCCTACAAATCATTTAGATAGTGAAACTAGGGATAACCTAGTAGAATATTTAAATAAAAAGAAAGGCTTTATCTTAGTATCACATGACAGAGATTTTTTAGATAAAGTAGTGGACCATATCATAGCAATAAATAATACTAATATTGAAATAGTTCAAGGAAATTTTTCATCATGGAAAGAAAACCGAGACAAACAGGATAGTTTCGAAATTATGCAAAATGAGAAATTACAAAAAGATATAGATAGACTAGAAACTGCCTCAAGAAATACTGCAAATTGGTCCAATTCTGTTGAAAAGTCAAAATATAAAAGTAACAGTGCAGAAGCAAAGATAGATAGAGGATATGTAGGACATAAATCTGCTAAAATGATGAAGAAATCTAAAGTAATAGAAAAAAGAATTGAAAAAGCAGTAGATGAAAAGACAAGTCTATTAAACAATATTGATAGAAGTGATAGTCTTACTATAAAACCGATGGAAAGCAGAAAGAATCCATTAATAATAGCAGATAATTTACAGATTAAATACGAAGATAAAGCAATATTTGATAAAGTAACTTTTGAAGTAAAAAATCAAGATAGAATAGCTATAACACGGTAAAAACGGAGTAGGAAAATCGAGCTTATTAAAACTTATTTTAGGAAAAGAAATACCATATAGTGGTTTAATAAAAGTCTCGAATGATTTAAAAATCTCTTATGTATCTCAAAGCACGGAAAATCTAAAAGGAAATTTAAAAGAATTTGCAAGAGACAGTAAAATAGATGAAGGAATTTTTAAAGCTATGTTATCTAAAATGGGGTTTTCTAAAATAGACTTTGAAAATAATATTGAGGAAATGAGTGAAGGGCAAAAGAAAAAAGTTTTAATTGCCAAAAGTATATCAGAACAAGCCAATATCTATATATGG
>CASTFX010000091.1 GCA_949448405.1 uncultured Clostridia bacterium | reverse complement strand
CCCATAAATTTATTTTATATATTCAAAACATATTATATAATTATTATATAATATATTCAAGTATTTTGATAATAAAACTTAATATAGAAGAGTTATTTTATTTCTATCTTGTTTAATAAAATTTTCTTTTTTTAAAATTGAAAGTTCACGGGTCATTGAACTCCTATCTACAGCAAGGTAATTTGCAAGTTCAGTAATAGAAAAAGGAAGAGTAAAATGTTTACCATATTGTTTAGAAAGTAAATTAAAATATCCTAAAAGTTTATCTCTTGTAGTTCTTCTAGATAAAAGTTCTATCCTAGAGGTTAAATCTGTTATTTTAGAAATTACTAAGTCAGGAAAGAAAGCTATTAACTTTTGATGAAAGCTACAGTTAGATTTACACTTTTCATTTATATCATCATATGAAAACAAAAGAACTTCACATTTATCTTTTGCTTCAACAACAAATTCACTATTAGTATTAATTTGATAAAAGATTTCTCCAAAAATTGCATTTTTAGAAAAACGTTCTGATACAAGTCTATTGCCATTATAATCATATCGAACTAAATCAGCACTACCTGAAATCAGTATACAAAACTGATTACGATTAACTAAAAAGGTAGTTATTGTTTCACCTTTGTCAAAAGTTTTGATTTGAGCTTTAGAACAATTAGTAGAAAAATCAGAAATGAAACTAGAAATATCAATATCGTTTTGCATAACTTGCCTCCTTTTGACAAAATAATATCACATAAATGTTGCAAAAGCAACAAAAATATTGGCGGCGAGCTCAAATAAAAAAGAATAGAATGAAGTAATACCAATGCTTTTGTTTAAAAATCTAATTTGAATAAAAAATTAAAATTATTTGTAATATATTTGTAATATTTCGTATAGGCCTTCGAAACAAACAGAAAAACGAGATAGTCAAAAAGACTGTTGCAATTGCAACAGATAAAATAAAATTTGATATATATAATTAGCATGAATTTAAACAGGGGAGGAAAACATATGAAAGTAATAAAAAGAGACGGAAGAGCAGTAGAATATGAAAAAGGAAAGATAGAAGTTGCAATAGAGAAGGCAAATAATGAAGTAAGAGGAAGAGAAAAAGCAAATAGTGAAGAAATCAAAGATATAGTAGATTATATAGAAGATTTAGGAAAAAAGAGAATCCTTGTTGAAGATATACAAGATATTATAGAACAAAAACTAATGGAAATCGGAAAATACGATTTAGCTAAAAAATATATAGTATATAGATATACAAGAGCACTTATTAGAAAGCAAAATACAACAGATGAATCAATACTAAGTTTAATCAAAAATTCTAATAAAGACGTAATGGAGGAAAACTCAAATAAGAATGCAATAATAGCTTCAACTCAAAGAGATTTAATCGCAGGCGAAGTTTCAAAGGACTTGACAAAGAGAATGTTATTACCAGAAAAAATCTCTAAAGCACATGAAGATGGAATTTTACACTTTCATGATGCAGATTACTTTTTACAACCTATACACAATTGCTGTCTAATAAATATAAAAGACATGTTAGAAAATGGAACTGTAATGAATGGAAAAATGATAGAAAGTCCAAAGAGTTTCCAAGTTGCATGTACAGTAATGACACAGATAATAGCTTCAGTTGCAAGTAGTCAATATGGAGGACAATCAGTAGACATTAAGCATTTAGGAAAATATTTAAGAAAGAGCAAAGAAAAATTTAGAAAACAAGTAGAAGAATTAAATGAAGATGGTTCATTATCTGAAAAAATGATAGAAGAGTTGGCTAATCAAAGATTACAAGGAGAGCTAAGTTCAGGAGTTCAAACTATACAATATCAAATAAATACATTAATGACAACAAATGGACAATCTCCATTTGTAACATTATTCCTAAATCTTGATAAAAATGATGAATATATTGAAGAAAATGCAAAAATAGTAGAAGAAATTTTAAAACAAAGATATAAAGGAATAAAGAACGAAAAAGGTGTATATGTAACACCAGCATTCCCAAAACTTGTGTATGTTTTAGATGAACATAACTGCTTAAAAGGTGGAAAATACGATTATTTAACAAAACTTGCAGTAAAATGTTCTTCAAAGAGAATGTATCCAGACTATATATCAGCTAAAAAGATGAGAGAAAACTATGAAGGAAATGTATTTAGTCCAATGGGATGTAGAAGCTTCTTAGCACCATGGAAAGATGAAAATGGAGAATATAAATTCGAAGGAAGATTTAATCAAGGAGTAGTAAGTATTAACTTACCACAAATAGGAATAATAGCAGGACATGACGAAGAAAAATTCTGGCAATTATTAGAGGAGAGACTAGAACTATGTAAAGAAGCTTTAATGTGTAGACACTATGCTTTACTTGGTACTTCAGCAGATGTAAGTCCTATACATTGGAGATATGGAGCAATAGCAAGACTTGAAAAAGGGGAAAAAATAGATAAACTATTAAAAAATGGATATTCATCAATATCTCTTGGATATATTGGAATATATGAAGCAACTAAGGCTGTAAAAGGTGTATCACATACAACAGAAGAGGGAAGAGAATTTGGACTAAAAATAATGAAATACTTAAATGATAAAGTTGCAGAATGGAAACAAGAAACAGGACTAGGATTTGCATTATATGGAACACCAGCTGAAAGTTTATGTTATAGATTTGCAAGAATAGATAAAGAAAAATTTGGAGACATAAAAGATATAACAGATAAAGGATATTATACAAATTCATACCATATTGACGTAAGAGAGAAGATAGATGCATTTGATAAACTAAAATTTGAAAGTGAATTCCAAAGAATGTCAACAGGAGGAGCAATCTCATATGTCGAAGTTCCAAATATGAAACATAATTTAGAAGCTTTAGAGGAAGTAGTTAAATTTATATATGATAATATACAATATGCAGAATTTAATACTAAGTCAGACTACTGCCAAGTATGTGGATTTGATGGAGAAATAACTGTAAATGCACACAGTGAATGGGAGTGCCCAAACTGTGGAAACAAAGATAAAAGTAAAATGAATGTAGTAAGACGCACATGTGGATATTTAGGAGAAAATTTCTGGAATGAGGGGAAGACGAAGGAGATTAGCTCTAGAGTAATGCACTTATAATATGGAGGAAAGTAATGAATTATGCGACAATAAAAAAATGTGATGTAGCAAATGGACCAGGAGTAAGAGTGTCAATATTTGTAAGTGGCTGTAATCATCACTGTAAAGGATGTTTTAATCAAGAGGCTTGGGATTTTAAATATGGAAATGAATTTACTGAAAAAGAAGAAAAAGAGGTAATGGAGGCTTTAAAGCCAGATTATATAAAGGGATTATCATTACTTGGAGGAGAGCCACTAGAACTTAAAAATCAAGAAGGATTATTACCAATAGTAAAAAAAGCTAAAGAGCTATATCCAGATAAACCAATATGGTGCTATACAGGCTTTAAATTTGATGAACAAGTATTAGATGGGATGGCAAATACAAATGAAACTACAACTGAATTATTAAAATATCTAGACTATGTTGTAGATGGAAAATTTGTAGAAGAGCTTAAAAATCCAAGCTTAAAGTTTAGAGGTTCATCAAATCAAAGAATAATAGATGTAAAAGAAACTCTTAAAACACATCAAGTTGTTTTATGGGATAAAATGTAATAAAAGCGTAATTTACAAAGACGGAGTATAACATTACAGAAAAAGTAAAAAGCAATTGTAAGGAGTAGAACAAAAACAGGCTAAGGAGATAAGAATGAAAATATTAAAATATGTGTTGATAGCTATAATTATAATGTTAATAGTAATAATTATAACTACAATAATTATGCGGTGTTACAGGAAAGAAAATCTATGTAAATAAGTTTGATGACAATATTGTAGCAACATTCAATGCAACTATTATAGAATTTAATGAAAATAAAAGTATACTAGTTGAGGTATTTGATAGTAGTTATTTAGTGAGCAGAGGAAAATACAAAATAAATATAAAAGACAATACAGAAATATTGAATGTTGAAGGAAATAAAATTAATTATATAGAATTAAATGTAGGAGATAGAGTAGCTATAACATGGTTTGGAATGATTGAACAATTAGATCCAGGATATATACCAAACGTAACAAAAATACAAAGTTTATAATTAGTAGTAGTAAAAGTTGGAATTTGCTGAAATATGTCAAATTATTTTTGTTGTTAACTACATTATAATATGATATAAATGGTATATAAAATTTGCAAATTTTAATATAAAAATTGAAAGGAGAAAAAATATAGTGAAACAAAAGAATATAATAAGGATGTTGATTATAGCATTAGCTATGGTTGCAATAATATTTATTAATAATAATAGCGTATATGCAACAGCTGAAGAAAAGATAGAAGAGAATGAGGTTAAAAAAGTAGTGAAGTATGATGTTGCAACAGATAAAACAATAGAAGTTAATTTAGAAATGATAAATAATTTGTTAAGAAGTTCAAATAGCAATGAAATGGCATATAGTACAGAGTCATACACGCCAGAAATAATTAATAAGAAATCAGAATATGTGCCTCGTATAATAGGATATAATAGCTTAGAATCATATAATATATACAACAATTATTATAATAGATTATCAGGATATGATGAAGAATATGTAGATAATAGATTTTTTATTGGAGAGACTTCTAAGTCACCTTACGTAAAAATATGCCAAATAGAGTGTGATGGAGGTCATGCAACAGGAGTCCTAGTCGGGGATAGATATTTATTAACGGCAGCACATAATATTTTCGACAAAGACAATAATAATGAAAGATATACTAATTGGGTTTGTAAACCAGGATATTTTGTAGGAACTTATTATGGAGATATCTGTGGATATAGTGGAGTATATTATATGAAAAATTGGTTGGATATTCCAAAGGATAAAGATAATCATGATGATGATTGGGCAATTTGTGAACTAGAAAAACCACTTGGAGAAATGGTAGGATATATGGGAATTACATATTATCCTAATTCAAGGTCTCTTGAAAATATGGAAGTTTCAGTAGTAGGATATCCATCTGATACAGGTACATAGCATCTTGTACCATATCAAAGCGATGGAAGAATATATTCTGACAAAATAGATACAAATTCTTTTGAATATACTAGCTATACTACACCAGGATTTAGTGGTGGACCAGTTTTTGGGCGAGAGAGGCAGCAAGTAGTAGGAGTTCATAATGGAGGAGTTCTTGATAAAGATGGCGTAACT
>CASTFX010000090.1 GCA_949448405.1 uncultured Clostridia bacterium | reverse complement strand
CTTCTTCCATTAAGATTATCATATTGACACAGGACTAATAAATAGGATAATCTTAATGGAAGAAGGAATACAAAACACAAATATCATTGACAGTGATATTTGTACAAAATGTAAAGTAGAAAAACTTCACTCATATAGAGCAGAAAAACAAAATTCGGGAAGAAATACAAGTTTAATTGCCATTATATAAAGGAGATAAAGATATGGACGAACAAGCAAAGATAACACTATATAAACAACTATCAAAATTTGAAAAGCTTGCAAAAATAAAAAATGACAAATTACTTGAATGGGAGAGATTTTTAAAGCTTGAAGATAAAGAAGCATTACAATATACACTCGAATATAGAGACAAAGCTTTAGAAGTTTTTTCAAAAAAGAAAATTATAGAAAATGAAGATAAAAAAGAATTTTACTTAGAGCTTCCAGATATAAATTTACAAGGGGAAGATTTAAGTGATATTTATTTGCATACCTTTAGAGCAGGATATTCAAAAGAAAGAAATAATGGTAAAAAGATATTTGTAACAACAAAAATAAATTTAAAAGATACAGGTTGTGTAATTAATCTTGCAACAATTCAGCCAATAGTAATTTCACAAGACGGAGTTACCATACAAGAAATAAGCGCAGATATTAAAAAATGCGACTTTAGAGGGTGCAGAGTTTTTGGGAAATTCCAAAATACACAAGCAAAACTAATATATGAAAATGAAAACCTCCCAGAAGAATATATAGAAAGATTAAAAAAGTTTGAAGTACCATATGATGCTGAACTTACAACAGATTATATGTATATTGATATGCTTGAGAGAAAAATCGTAAAGGGAATGAATGGACTTAATAAAGTAAAACAGATTGTAGACTATGACTTAACCAGTATGAAAAAGGACATTTGGAAATATAGAGATGTAATAAAAGAGCATAACATAGATATTTCATATACAGGTGCATTTTTGTATGAGTATGGTTTTAAATCTATAGGAAAAGAAAATTACTATATAAATTTGGAAATACGCGCAAAAGAGGCATACCAAAGAGGGGATTTGAAGTATGTAGAAAACGTATTTAATGAATTAGATAAAGAGACTAGAAAAAATTTAGTTACTCTAGCTTTTAGAGATGACAAAATGGAATTTGTAAAAAGGCATCAAAAAGAACTTTCAGCATTACAAAAAAGATATTTGGAAATTCAAAACCATGGAATGAGAATACATGAAAAAGAATTTAAAATAAAAGAATTCCTAAGACAAGAATACAAAGAAGGAAAAATGGTAGAACTTGGGATAGACATTATGAATACAAACCCAGAAATTAGAAATGATTTAGTAGAAGAAATATATAGGTTAGGGGATTTGAAATTCGTAGAAAAATACTTAGAAAAGATTGATGTAAGAATTAAAAACGATATTTTAGTACAAGAGTATAAAAATGGTAATGAAAGTTTCGTATATAGAAATTTTAAAAAATTAGATAATGAAGAATTAAAGAATAAGATATTAGGCAAAGAATGGGAAAACAAAAATGTAGAGTTTTTATGTGAAAACTACGAAGTAGTTGATAGTGAAGACTTAAAAGAGAGAATACAAAAA
This sequence comes from uncultured Clostridia bacterium, assembly GCA_949448405.1. Taxonomy (GTDB): domain Bacteria; phylum Bacillota; class Clostridia; order TANB77; family CAG-508; genus JAAWPK01. The sequence continues at coordinate 3,860 of CASTFX010000090.1, read as the reverse complement.
CTTGCGTTCAAAGAGGAGAAAGTTGATTTTCTAAGGAAGTACTTTGAAGATTTCACAAAAAATATGCAAATGGAAGCAGTAATAAAATTTAAGAACTTAGGATTACCAGAAGAAAGAGTGGCAGAACTTTTGAAAAAATAGGGGAAAGATTAGCTTTTTCCAAAGAAAAGGAATTTATTATGAAACCAAAATGTTTAAAAAGTGGAGATACAATAGGAGTTATTGCACAGTCTGAACCAATTACAGATGACTGCTTAGAAGATATAGAAAAATCAGTCAAGTTAATGAAGGACTTAGGACTAAATGTAAAATTTGCAAAACATGTATATAATGATAGACTGGGATATGGAGAAACAGCAAAGAACAAGGCAGAAGATATAAATGAAATGTTTGCAGACAAAGGAGTAAATGCAATTTTTTGTGCGATGGGTGGATATAACTGTAATTCTGTATTTGATTATTTAGATTTTGATATTATAAAAAACAATCCAAAGATAATATGTGGATATAGTGATCCAACTTCACTCATAAATGTAATAAATGCAAAAACTGGATTAGTTACGTTTCACGGACCAAATTTTAAATCACTTTCAAGTGAAGAAACAGACTATGGATATAAAGAAGTTGTAAAAAGATTTATAAAAAAGGATATAACATTTGGAGAATACGATGAATATAAAATCCTAAATGAAGGAGAAGCAGAAGGAATATTAGTACGGTGGTAATTTGAGCTTGTTTTCAAATTTGATTACAGGAAAATATACAGTAGATATTGAAGATAAGATACTATTTATAGAGGATTTAGGATTTGAAAGTCCACCAGGAATGATTAGTAATTATTTATATAAATGTAAGCAAAATGGAGTATTCGAAAAGATAAAGGGATTATGGATAGGAAACTATGAACACGAAAGTGGTATAGCATTAGAAAAGATAGTAATGGATACACTAGAAAGTCCTAATTTTCCAATAATAAAGACAAATAACTTTGGCCATGGAGACTTTAAAACTGTAATACCAATTGGAACAAAAGCTAGAATAGATAGAAATGGAATAAGATTAATAGAAAATTGTATAGAAGAGTAAGGGAAAATATATGTATGAAACTTGGGAAGAACTAGAAAAATGGGTAGAAAATTGTGAAAAGTGTAAGCTATGTAAAACAAGGAAAAATATTGTATTTGGTGTAGGAAATAAAAATGCAGACATAATGTTAATCGGGGAAGGACCAGGAGCAGACGAAGATGAACAAGGAGAGCCTTTTGTTGGAAAGGCTGGAAAACTTATGGATAAAGCACTAATTCGGACTTGGTATAAAAAGAGAAGAGTTATATATAGCAAATATAGTAAAATGCAGGCCACCTCAAAATAGAAACCCTGAGCAAGATGAAGCAAAAGCTTGTATAGATTATTTAAGAAGTCAAGTATTGCTTATAAAACCAAAGATAATAGTACTATTAGGAAGTGTTGCTCTTAAAAATATATTAGGAGAAGAATATGGAATAACTAAAGCAAGAGGAAATTTTATAGAAAAAAATGGAATAATATATATGCCTACATGGCATCCAGCAGCGCTTTTGAGAGATGAGACTAAAAAAATAGATTTTTGGAACGATTTAAAATTAGTAATAAATAAATATAAGGAAATATAATTTTACAAAGTATAAAGGAAGTGTAGTAACAAATGAACGAGGAAGATGCAATTAAATTAGCAGTAGAGTGTTTGGGCTGTAAAGCAAAGCCTTGTAGAAAGGGATGTCCACTTACAAATGATATAACAGAATTTATAGGATATATAAAGGAAAAAGAATATAAAAAAGCATATGAATGCTTACTTGACACAACAGTACTTCAGCCAGTATGTGGAAGGATTTGTCCACATTATAAACAATGTCAAGGTTCTTGTATAAGAGGAATAAAAGGAGAACCAGTAAATATAGGTAAACTCGAAGCATTCATAGGGGATATGGCAATAAAAGAAAAATGGAATATTGAAAAAATAGAAAAAGAAGAGAATATAGATAAAAATATAGCAATAGTTGGAGGAGGACCTTCTGGAATAACAGCAGCAGCTTACCTTGCAAGACGAGGATTTAATGTAAGTATATATGAAAAGCACAATAAACTTGGAGGACTCTTAGTACATGGAATACCAGATTTTAGATTACCAAGAGATGTTGTAGATGAAACAATAAAGAAAATATTAGATTTAGGTGTTAAGGTAAATCTAGGACAAGAGCTAGGAATAAATCTTAGCTTAGAAGAACTAGAAGAAAAGTATGATGCTGTACTTTTAGCTTTTGGAGCAAATATATCATCAAAGATGAATATAGAAGGAGAAGACCTAAATGGTGTATATGGTGGTAATGAGCTTTTAGAAAATGAAAACTATCCAGATTTTGAAGGTAAGACAGTAGCAGTAATAGGTGGTGGAAATACTGCAATGGATGCAGCTAGAATAATTAATAAAAGAAATGCTAAAAAGGTTACAGTAATATATAGAAGAGCTAGAAAACAAATGCCAGCAGAAGACGCAGAGGTAGAAGCTGCTATGGCTGAGGGAGTAGAATTTCTATTCCAAAATAACATAGTGAGAATACTTGGAGAAAATAAGGTAGAAGCAGTAGAATGCATAAGGACAGAACTTGTAAAAGTAGAAGGGGATAGGGAAAAACCAGTAAATATAGAAGGTAGCAACTACAACTTAGATATGGATTATGTTGTAATGGCTCTTGGTTCAAAACCAGAAGATAAAACAGTGGATAAAACTAATGTAGATAAAACAGATAGAGGATACATAAAGGTAGATGAAAATCAGAATACTTCTCATAAAAAGGTATTTGCTTGTGGAGATTTAATTGGAGTAAAATCGACAGTTGCATGGGCATCAAGGTCAGGAAGAGAAGTTGCTGAAGCAATAGAAAGAGAACTTGTAGACTGATTAAGTGAATATAAATATAAGGCAGAGCATAAATTTAGCTTTGTCTTTTTAAATAACAAAAAAGGTAGTACATATTTGTACTACCTTAAAAACAGTCCTAAAATATAGCTATTTTCATAAAATTACTTATAGTTATATTTATCTATTTTTAATTTATAGCAGTTATTGCTAAAGGATAATGGTTTGTTTCTACATTTTTCTTATATAACCATTAGTTATATAACCTAAGTTTGTAGAAGCTTCGGGGCGCACCGCATAGCTATTGCTGCCAGTGCCGTTGTTAGAGTTATACAAAGTGTTGGCGTTCACGCTACCGCTGCCCACATAGAACAGGTTGAAATTGAAGCGGTCATTGTTACTATTATAATTGACGCAGCGCGAATACTACCCTACACAACCATACCACAAAATAATTATACATAAAATAGCATGATTTAGCAATGTATGTTTTAAAATTGGGTGAATTCATTTTATTAGATGATAATTAATCATAGGGTTTGGTTTTGTCTGTAAGTTCTAAGATATAGTCAGTAGAAGTATTATAAAAAATAGCAAGTCTTTTTATATATTCGGCTGGTATGTCTCTTTTTCCTGTTTCATATAGGCTGTATTGTTGTCTAGTTATACCAAGAATAGTGGCGATTTTGGCTTGTTTTTCATCAATATCTTCTCTTAGATCCTTTAATCTCTTTAAATACATAAGTTACCTCTCATAAAACTATTTAAGTAAATTCTATCATGCATTCAAAAAAATGCATTGACACGCATTCAAATGAATGCTATAATTTAAATATGCATTCGTTTGAATGCAGAAAATCTTTTTATGAGTGGGAACTTATGCAGGGGCGAGCACTGCTCGTCCAAATATATCTTTCTCTTTTTATGAGTGGAAACTAGAGTAGTTTTGGTTTTGTTTGGT
>CASTFX010000089.1 GCA_949448405.1 uncultured Clostridia bacterium | reverse complement strand
CTACTGTTATTTTTTCTTCTATATTTGCCATTTTCTTTAATTCATCACTGTTTCCGTGAAGCTAAAATTTTTCCTTTATCTAAAATTATTATTCTGTCACATAAAATCTCAACTTCTTCCATATAATGAGTTGTATATACTATTGTAGCGCCATTGTCTCTTAATTTTTTAATTCCATCTAATATATTGTTTCTACTTTGCGGATCTACTGCAACAGTGGGTTCATCTAAGAAAATTAATTCTGGCTTATGTGCTATACCACAAGCTATATTTAATCTCCTAAGCAGTCCTCCTGATAGTTGTTTTGGATAAAACTTTTTAAATTCTCCTATTCCGTACTAATTCTATTGCATCTTCTATATATTCTTTTCTTAATTCCTTATCTTTAATATATAGACCGCAGAAATAATCTATATTGTCATATACTGTAAGTTCTTCGAAAACCGCTATTTCTTGAAATATTACTCCTATCTTTGATTTGATATCATAAGAGTCTGGTTTCATTTCTTTTCCAAATATCTTGATACTTCCACTTTTAAATTTAAGTAGTGATAATATACAATTTATTGTTGTAGTTTTTCCACTACCGTTTGGTCCGAAGTAGACCTAAAATTTCACCTTTTTTAACTTCAAAAGATAAATTATCTATTGCCCTTAATTCTTTATACTCTTTAGTTAAATTATCAATTTCTATTATATTTTCCATTATTTATCCTTTCTTTTTACCTATTATCATCTCTCTTACTGTTTCTTCTAACATTTTATCTATTTCTTCCATAGAGAGTTTTACAGTATTTGATGCAACAAGTGTTGCTATGCCATGTGTAAATATCCAAACTTTAACATAGAATTTCTTCTGTTCTTCATATGAAAATCCTGTAATCTCCATACCTTTTTCTATAACACCATTTTCAATACTGTCATTTGAAATATAGTTTTCAAGAGATAATTCTGTCTTAGTCATAAAAATAAGCTTAAAATAATTTGGATAATCTCTAGCAAATTTTATATATGATAATCCCATTCCCTTATATGACTTTTTCTCTTTTGCTCCTTCTCTCATGTATTGCTGATATATTTCATAAACTTTTCTAAAAGCAATACTTTTTAAATTTTCCATATTCTCGAAGTTGTGATAAATTGGCTGTACTGAACAATTCAATTGTCTTGCTATTCTTCTAGCATTTACACTTTCCATATCTTCGTTTTTTAATATATCTAGTGCTGCATTTATAATATCTTCCTTCTGCACTTTTCTAAGTGGTGGCAATAATTTCACCTCCTTAAATAACAAATGTTATATAACACTTGTTATTATAAAACATTATCTCTTATTTGTAAATATCTTTTTAATAAAAAAGATTTTAGTATCTATTAAAACTAAAATCTCTTTATCTCTACTTATATTCGGTATTTGCCCCTGATAGCTTTCGCTATTATTTTACTATGTTGCAACAATATTCTACATATTTTTTAAACTTTCGTTCAAATTTTCCCACTCTAACATCTTATTTTCTATGTCTGTTTCAATTTCTCTTATTTTATCTTGTAATTCTTTTAACTTGATATAGTCTGTACATATATCTTCTTTTTGCATTTCTGTTTCAATGAATTTTATTTCATTTTCTTTATCTTCTATTTCTTTTTCTAACTTATTTATCTTATTTTTCTTTCTTGAAATTTCTTTATTTTTAAAATATTCATTATTTGCACTTCTATTTTTAGTTTCGTGGCTTGCTTCTTCTATTACTTCTTCTTGTTTTTTACTTTCTCTATATTTAATATATTCATCATATGTTCCATTAAAATAGATTACATCTTCTTTTTCAAAAGCTAATATACAGTCTGCTATTTTATTTACAAAATATCTATCATGAGATACAAATATTAAAGTGCCTTTATATCCACTTAATATATTTTCCAAGCTCTCTTTTCCTAAAATATCCATATGATTTGTTGGCTCATCTAAGAATAACAAATTAGCTTCTTTTTTGAAAATTTTACATAACTGTAGTCTTACTTTTTCTCCTCCAGATAGAACATTTATCTCTTTGAATACATCTTCTCCTGAAAATAGAAATGCTCCTAGAGCTTTTCTTGCCTCTCCTTCAGTAAGTTTTGGAAAGTCTTTACAAAATTCTTCAAGCACAGTAAAATCCTTATTTAAAGAATCCATTTGTTGATCAAAATATTCCTTTTTAACATGATATCCATATTCAAATTCTCCACTTATCTTTGGCATATCTCCTATTAATGTCTTTAGTAAAGTTGATTTTCCTTTACCATTTTCTCCAATTATACCAAGCTTTTGACCCTTATATAATTCAAAAGAAGTTTCTGCAAATGCTTTGGAATATCCTATCTGTAACTTCTTAACTGACAGAACTAACTTTCCACTTTCAATAGGTATGTTAAAATTTGCATGAAAAGTCCTTAAATCATATTTATTGGGCTCTTCTATAATTTTCATTCTTTCTATCTGCTTTAACTTTGACATTGCCATCTTAGCTTTTGTAGGTTTATATCTAAACCTATCAGCAATTGCTTGCAATCTCTTTATTTCTTCTCTTTGATATTCATAATCTTTTAACTGCTTTTCATAGTTTGCTCTTTTTTGTTTTTCGAAATCTGAATAATTTCCAGTATATTCTGTAATATTTCCATATTCTATCTCATATACTTTGTTTACTATTTTATTTAAGAACATTCTATCATGAGAAACAATAACTACAGCTTTATTGTAGCTTTTCAAATATCCTTCTAGCCATTCAATAGCATTTATATCTAAATGGTTTGTTGGCTCGTCTAATAGCAAAATATCTGGCTTGTTTAATAAAAGTTTTAGAAAAGCTATTTTTGTTTTTTGTCCTCCTGAAAATTCACTTATCATTTTATTTTTATCTTGTTCAGAGAAGCCAAACTTTTTTATAGCTGTTTCATATTCTTTTTTATATGTATAACCTCCAACTAATTCATATCTTTCTAAACTTTCTGTATATTCTTTTATAAGCTTGTCATTCGTTTCTGCTTGAAGTTTTTCTTGCAAGGTAGCTACTTTGCTTTCTAACTTTAAAATGTCCTCATATGACGTTAATATTTCTTCTAATAAGGTATTGTTGGAATTTTCAAATTCTATCTGTTTTAAATATCCAATTATAGGTGTTCCTTGCTTGTATATTCCAAATCTTTCTTCTCCAATTCCTTCCTCAAGCATTTCATTGTCTACTATTGACTTTAGCAAAGTAGTTTTTCCACTACCATTTTTACCGAACTATTGCTATTTTATCTTTTTCTTTTATTTCAAAATTAATTTCTTCTAATATGGTTTCTGCGCCATATGATATTGCTCCATTTACTATTTTGTAATTCATCCTCTGCTCCTTAATTTGTGTGATTTATAAATTATATTACCATAGATATATACAAAATTCAAGAAAAGCACCCACTTAAAAACCAAAGTGAATGCCTTTTTATTATCTAATCAACATTTATAAGTTCATATTCTCTTGCTCCAAATCCTAGTTCAGCTGCGGCTTCTATTGTGTGTATTCCATGCTTGCTTTCTACTCTTTCTATAAAATGATTTTTTCCTTCATCTTCAGAATTATATACTAAGTCAATACATGCTTGGTCAATTGCTATTGGATCTAAACTTGCAAGCACGCCAATGTCTTTTATACATGGGTCTTCTGCTATTGCACAGCAATCACAGTCTACTGACATATTGCACATAACATTTATATATACTATTCTTCCTTCAAAATATTTTGCAACAGCTTGTGCACTGTCTGCCATAGCTTCTAAGAATTTATCTTGGTCTACTTTAAACATATCTTCAAAAGTTCCATTTTCATTTCCAACACAGTGTATATAGCTTTTTCCATGACCTGATGCTACTCCTATTGATAATTGCTTAAGTGCTCCTCCGTATCCTCCCATTGGATGCCCTTTAAAGTGTGATAACACTAACATTGAGTCATAATTATCAATATTTTTTCCAACATAATCTTTTTTAATAACTTTTCCGTTTGGTATTTCTAGCACTTTATCTGGTCCTTCGCTGTCTAATATGTCTACATTAAAATATTTACTCCAACCATGGTTTTCCATTAATCTTTTATGTTTTTCTGTTGTATTTCTTTCTCCTTCATAAGCTGTATTACATTCTACAACTGTTCCATTAACTTTATCAATAATTGCCTTTACAAATTCTGGTTTAATATAGTTTTGATTTCCCTCTTCTCCTGAATGTAGTTTAACTGCAACTTTACCTTTTAGTTTAACTCCTAAAGTTTCATACATTTTAACTACTGATTCAGGTGTAATTTCCTTTGAAAAATATACTTTTGATTTATCCATTTTACATTTTCCTTTCTTTACAATTCTTATATTGTTTATATATAATTTATACTGGCCAACTTTGATAAAATCATAACATAAAACCCAATAATTAGCAATACTAATTACTGGGTTTATTATATTCTTATATTCCCATTATATTATATCCACTATCAGCATAAATTACTTGACCTGTTATACTGTCTGACATGTAGCTAAGTAAGAAAGTTGATACGTTTCCAACTTGAGTAGTTGTTACATTTCTATGTAGTGGTGCTCTTTCTTCTACAACAGTTAGAATAGATGAAAAGTCTTTAATTCCTTTTGCAGATAATGTTTTTATTGGTCCTGCTGATACAGCATTTACTCTTATTCCTTCTTTTCCTAAGTTTTCTGCTAGATACCTTACACTTGCTTCTAGTGCTGCTTTTGCAACTCCCATAACATTATATCCTTCTAATACTTTTGTAGAACCATGATATGTTAAAGTAAGTAGGCTTGCATTTTCATTTAATAAATCTATTTCTTTTGCCATTCTTGCAGCTAATACAAATGAATAACTACTTACATCAACTGCGTGTGAATATCCTTCTTTGCTTGTAAAAATAAAATCATTGTGCAAATCTTCCGTATTAGCATGTGCAATTGCATGAACAATTCCGTCCAATTTTCCGTTTTCTTCTTTTATTTTAGTAAATACTTCTCTAACTAATTCATCCTCTGATGCTCCATTTAAAACATAAGTCTTACTTCCTTCAAATTCAGATACTAATTCTTCTATCTTTTCTTTATTTTCTTCTCCCATATAAGTAAATATTAGCTTAGCACCATTGTCGTATGCAGATTTTGCAACTCCATAAGCTATACTCCATTTATTTCTTATTCCCATAATTAAAATTTTTTTATCTTTTAACAACATAATTATCCTCCTAAACTCTAACAAATCCTTCTATTTTTCTGAACTTATTATATCTGTTTTCTACTATTTCTTCTTTATCTAATTTCTTTAATTCTTTTATATCTTTTATTATTTCTTTTTTCATTTTTTCAGTAATCTCTATAAATTTTTCTTTAGTAACATCAATTGGTTCTTTTATTATCTTTTCTATTACATTTAAGTCATATAAATCCTTAGCTGTAAGCTTCATCTTTTCTGCTGCTTCTTTAAATCTACTTGAATCTTTCCATAAAATACTACTATATCCTTCTGGAGATAATATAGAATATACTGCATTTTCCATCATATATACC
>CASTFX010000088.1 GCA_949448405.1 uncultured Clostridia bacterium | reverse complement strand
TCCATTCTCATCTAATACGTCAATTAGTTCTTTACTCATATTTTACTCCTTAATATATATTTATTTTTCTACATCCTCTTGTGAGATTCCTTCTGAAAATTTAGAAATATATTGTTTTGCTGTATCTAAATATCTTCTAAGTTCTTCTATCGAGTAAATATTATCACTCTCATAAGAATTAACAATATTATCTATTTGCATTCTTAAATCTTTTGAATCTCCTGTATTTATGATTACATGATTAATTGTAGTTAAATTTCTTTGATAAAAATCATCAGCTTGCTCGTATTCTTTTATACGACTTGCTACATAAGGTTCTTCTAAATGTCCTTGCTGCTGTAATATATATTCTTGTTTTGATAGTCCTTGAATAAATATTCTTACTAGCTCGCCTGGAAACCTCTTCTCTAATTCTCTCAATGCTTCTTCATTGCTAACTACGATACTTGAAGAAATTCCATCATTTAATCTCTTACGTATTTCATCAGAATTTATTCCATATATAGTACCATAATTAGTATATTGTATATCACATGAGTCTATATCAAACTTTGGGTCTCCTGGACAAATCATTTCTTCTCCGTCATCTTTTCTTCTTTGCCTTGTGGTACATTTTGGAACAATAATAGAATGTAACATTCCTTGAACTCTTATTATTTCTAGGGCCTCATCTTTTCCTGAGCCTGGACTTCCAATATATGCATACAGTTTAGGATTATTTTGTTTTTTACGTTTTTCGGTTTGAATACTACTAATATCCCTAGAAATTATATTATCTAGCATCTTTGAAGTTGCTTCCATACCAAATTCTGTATTTAGTATTGTATAATCATACAATGCTGTATTATTTGAATATGTGTTAAAATCTTTGACAGCTTGTCTCTGCCTAGCTTCTGCGCTTTCTGTAGTATCATGTCTCTGTCCTGCAATTTGCATAAATATATCTTTATTATTTGGATTTACTCTATATACATAGCATACTATACAGCTTCCGCCATATATACTCTTTAAATCACGTATTACCCCAATATCATTAACAATAATTACAACATCTCTTCCATGTTCTACATAAGAATTAATTTCATCCGCTGAAAATCCATAGTAATTATCATAGTTTATATATGCAAATGGTAATCTTAATTTGAGAAATGCTTGTTTTCTCATTTCAGCAAGGTTTGCCTGATCAGTAACACTCTTTTCTCCGTCATTATATTCTCCTCTAACAGCTTTAATTCCAACATCCTTTCCTTCTCTTTTTCTATATATCTCATTTTCTCTAAAAGGTCTTGTTACATATTTATTAATCATTATACAATTATATTGTTCTACAAATCTATCTGCTATAAAATTTTTTCCAGAACCCGAAATACCAGAAAGAACAATTATTTTTCCAAGTTTTTGTTCTTCTTCTGCTTTATTAACTAAGAACTGTCTGAAATCTTCTCTCATTTTTCCTCCATAATAATTAACTTTAAATTATATTTTAACATTTTTGCAAAATTATGTCAATTGCTCTGTCTCTTAATATTTATAGAGTGGAGCTCCTGGGCATAATGCCCAGGAGCTCCACTCTTGCTAATGAAGTTAACATGTCTACAAAATTAAAGAATATACTTTCTAATCCATTCAAGTGCTTTGTCCAAGCTTCGTGCATGAGAACAGTGAAGATTTACTTCAATATCAGTCCAATCTACTCTTTGCGATTCCTCAGAAACAATTGCATCTCCATACATTCCAACACGCCTATCAAGCCACAGTGAAGCCAAATCCGTCAGACTTCTCCACGCTTTTTTTAGTTTAAGCACAGATATAATATTAACATGCAATAAGCATTTCGGCTCATGCACACTTTTTATTATATTGCTGTCTGGCAATATGTCTCTATCCACTTGGTGGTCGCTAAATATTTTCATATAAACGTTTGCAAGTATTGAGCTTCTTAATCTTTCTGAGAATATCTTACCTGAGGCACTGAATGTTCCTGCATGAGGTGTTGATACTGTAACACAGACATCAATTATCGCTTTTACATACTCGCATACTTCCTCTACACATATGCCAGATTTTGAGTGTCCAACCAGAACTAATCTGTTAAAGTTCTGCTTGTCAATGAACTTTGCAAGTTCCTTAGCCGAATCACTTAAATTGGCTACCTTCCGAATGAAGTAAAATGCGTAGACTGCAGTTTCTGTTTTTTCTTTGCCTATACTTGGTTTAAATTCCCTCATTCCAGGATCAGCCCATGTAATGTTGTTGTTTTCGTCCAATTCGATTGAATGTCCGTTTCCAATAAACACTCCTTCCTCTTGTCCTTCTTTTATTTGCACGATGACTATGTTTTTGCCTTTGTAGACAACTCCTTTCCAGTGGTCTCCCACTTTTATTTTCCGTCTAGCCATATAGATCACTCCATTGCATGTTTTTTCTGCTTTCCATATCTATGGGTTACTTTTTAATTATATATTAATTTTACATAATATTCAAGTTTTCTAATTTAATAAATTAAAATACACCATTATTTCTTAGGCATGTATTTCCTAATTATTAATGGTGTATCTTATTATATTGTTATTATTTTAAAATAAAAATTGCATTATTAGAACTATGATTACTCCTGGTATTCCTAAAATTCCAACTATTGCTGCTGATACCCAAGTTATAGTTATCCCTATTCCTATAAATCCAAGTGCAAAAATTACTATTCCTCCGAACTATTGCATTGATGATAAATTTTATTATGAGTTTCATTGGTAAAGCTAATATTTTTAAGACTAGAAATAGTACTAGTACTGCTACTAAATATGGTACAAATGTCATACTATTCTCCTCCTTTCATATGTTTTCTTGTCATTTCTAAAAGATTAAGTTTTGAAAATCCTACTATTTGTGTTTTTGACCTATCATGTTTTAGATTTTCTTCTAAAACTTTTATTATTTGCTTCTTGTGTTCTTCATCTATCATGTCTATATAATCTATGATGATTATTCCACCTATATCTCTTAATCTCAATTGTTTTGCAATTTCTATACTTGCTTCACTATTTACTTTAAAAACTGTTTGTTCTAGATTTTTATTTCCTATATATTTTCCTGAATTTACGTCTATTGCTGTTAATGCCTCAGTTTTATCAATCGTGATAAATCCTCCACATTTAAGCCATATTTTTCTTTGTGTTAATTTCTCTAATTGGTCATCTATATCATAAGTATTAAATATATCTTGATTTTCTTTAAGTTCTATTTCTATATTTTCCTCTAGGCTTTCTATTATATTCTTTACTTCTTTATAGTATGATTTATTGTTTATAACTATTTTCTGTATATCTTTGTCTACTAAATCTATTAATAGCTTTTCTATAAAACTTTGCCCTTCATATATTACTGTTGGAACTTCGATACTTTCATCTTTTTGTGTCTTTTCTATTCTATTCCATTCTTTTATTGATTTGTGTAAATCTTTTTCTAATTCTTCTTTACTTTTGCCTATTGCAGATGTTCTAACAATTGCTCCAAAGCTTTCTGGCAATATTTCTTCTATTATCTCTGTAAGCCTAGCCTTTTCTTTTGTATCTTCTATTTTTTGTGAAATTGTTTTAATTTCTGTATTTGGCATTAATACAAAGTATCTGCTTGGTAAACTTATATGTGTTGAAACTTTTGCTCCTTTCATATTTGTTGCATCTCTTTTTACTTGTATTAATATTCTATCATTTACTTTTACTAACTTTTTTATGTTGCTTTCTTCTTCTACTTCTTTATGTTTTACTATATCTACTTTTGGAAGAATATCTTTTAAATGTATGAAAGTATTCCTATCTTCTCCAATGTCAATAAATGCTGCTTGCATTCCTTGTAATACATTTTGTACTTTTCCTAAATATATTTTTCCTTCAAGTCATCTCTTTTTGTCGTTGTCTTCATATTTTTCAAGTATATTTCCATTTTCCAAAAGTACTATTTGAGCAAGATTTCCTTTCTTACTTATATATATTTCTTTCATCTGTTCCTCCATATTAATTGTATTTGTTCATTGCTATATCAATTCCGTTTGAAATTATTTCTTCTATTGCTTTTGCGGCTTTTTCTATTGCTCCATCTAAAACTTTTCTTTCTTCCTTATCAATCTTTTCTAATACAAAATCTTTTAAATCTATTTCTTCGTCTGGATTTCCGAACTCCTATTTTTATCCTATAAAAGTCTTTATTATTTAGTTCGTGAACAACTGATTTCATTCCATTATGTGTTCCTGCTCCTCCAAGTTTTCTTATCTTTATTGTTCCACTTTTTACATCTATATCATCATGGATTATTATTATATTTTTTCCATCTATTTTATAAAAATCTTTGAAGCTTTTTACAGCTTGCCCACTTAAATTCATATATGTTTGTGGTTTTAATACTATTACTTTTTCATTTTTTACAATTCCTTGTCCATATAGAGAATTGTATTTTGTTCTATTTATTTCTATTTCATTTCTACGTGCAAACTCATTTACCGTATCAAATCCAACATTGTGTCTTGTATTTGCATATTCTCCTTCTGGATTTCCTAGTCCTACTATTAAGTACAATTTTCTTTCCTCCTTAAACTATGTATCTATTTTACATTGTTTTATTTATTTTTACAAGTAGTTTTATTCTAAAATATTGATATTTTTGCTCATACGGTGTATAATATATGCGAATTAAAAAATTTATGGAGGTAAAATTATGAAATTTGATGCTTGGAATGGTTTTCAAGGCGGAGATTGGGAAAAAGAGATTGATGTAAGAAATTTCATTCAAACCAATTATACACCATATGAGGGAGATTCTTCTTTCTTAGCTGGTACTACTGAGAAAACAAAAAAACTATGGGATGAAGTTCTTAAGTTATTTGAAAAAGAAAAAGCTTCTGAAGGTGGAGTTTTAGACGTTGATGTTAAAACAATTTCTACTATCGCAGCCCATAATGCTGGATATATAGATAAAGACCTTGAAGAAATAGTAGGTCTTCAAACAGATGCACCACTAAAAAGAGCAATTATGCCTTTTGGTGGAGTAAGAATAGTTGAAAAGTCTTGTGAAGCTATTGGTAAAGAAGTTGACCCTGAAACTGATGCAATATTCCATGGTCCTAGAAAGACACATAATGATGGTGTTTTTGATGCTTATTCAGCAGATATAAGAGCTGCAAGAAGTTCTCACCTTATAACAGGTCTACCTGATGGATATGGCCGTGGTAGAATAATCGGAGATTACAGAAGAATTGCACTTTATGGTGTTGATGTTCTAATTGAAGAAAGAAAACACTATGTAGATTTATTAAATCATGATGAATTTACAGAAGAATTAATTAGAGAAAGAGAAGAATTCGCAGAACAAATTAGAGCTTTAGAAGCTTTAAAAGCAATGGCTATGAAATATGGATTTGATATTTCTAAACCTGCAACAAATGCAAAAGAAGCTGTTCAATGGCTATATTTTGGATATCTTGCTGCTATCAAAGATCAAAATGGTGCAGCTATGAGTATTGGTAGAACTTCTACTTTCCTTGATATCTATTTTGAAAGAGATTTAAAAAACGGTACTTTAACAGAAGAACAAGTTCAAGAAATTATGGACC
>CASTFX010000087.1 GCA_949448405.1 uncultured Clostridia bacterium | reverse complement strand
GTAATCATTAGGCATTTAGTACTTCCAAACAATTTAGAAAATTCTAAAAAAATATTAAAATGGATAAAAGAAAATTTAGATGAAAAAATTTATATAAGTATAATGACACAATATTTTCCTACATATAAGGCAAAAGAATATGATGAGATAAATAGAAAAATAACTAAAAAAGAGTATCAGGAAATAGAAAATTATATATATGATTTAGATATACAAAATGGATATATGCAAGACTATATAGAAGAAGACGAAAAACAATATGTTCCAAAATGGGAATATTAAAATAGAAGAGGTGATATATTGAAAGGAATAATACAATGGATAGTATGTTTAATATTGGCTATAATAGTAGCACTTTTATTAAAACATTTTGTATTTACACCAACACTTGTAAATCAATTTTCAATGAGACCAACTTTAGAAAATGGAGATAGACTAATATTAGATAGATTAAGTATAACTTTAAATAAAGAAATAAAAAGAGGAGAAATAATAACTTTTGAAGCTCCAACAGTTACTAGTGTTGATTCTTCGAATTACAATGAAAATAGCCCAATTGCAATATATGAAAAAGAAGAAATGGGAATATTTGAAAGATTTATGTATTATACACTTGAAATTAACAAAGATAGTTATATAAAAAGAGTAATTGGAGTTGGAGGAGATAAAATCTTAATAGAAGATGGAAATGTGTATGTGAATGAAATTTTACTAAACGAAGACTATTTGCCAGAAGATTCAAAAACAATGAGAACAGGTCTATTTTATGATTTAACTGTACCAGACGGATGTGTTTTTGCTATGGGAGATAATAGAATGAACAGCAAAGACTGCAGAAATTTTGGTTGTATACCGCTAAATAAAATAGAAGGGAAAGTATTATGCAGAATTTATCCATTTGGTAAATTTGGGAAAGTAGAAACAAAATAAACTCACAATATAAAAGAGAAATTGTAAGTTTTCAAAATGTTATAATCCTTATAATCTAGTTTCTAGAATAGCTAACGAAAAAAGTAATAAGATTATTATCGCAAGGAACGGCTCCGTAGTGTAAACTGCGGAGCTGTTCCTTAATTTTATTGAATAGGAAAAATCGCAGATTTTGACTATTCGACAAGGGTAATTTACCTTGGGCTGTGCCGATTGCAAAGCAATCGTGCACATGTGGACGTCGGAAGCTTTGCTTCCGCTAACGTCCAATTTTCTTATGAAGGTTTATATTCTTTTTTGCCTAATTATCATAAATCTTGTAAAAAAAACTAGAATTATAGTATAAAAAACTCAAAAGAATTTCAAAATATTTCCTCCGTAAGGCTTGACAACTTTTATATGTACATGCTATAATATAAAACTGTATTAAAATCAATAAATTAAGTTTAATTCTAAAAGAAGAGGAATTGAAATGTGCCACTTTTGCTTGAGGAAAGTATATTTAGAAGCGATAAACTTTTCAAAGTAAAATGTATATTTTAAGAAGGACTTCTTTAAAGATAAATTTTATCTAAAGCTTCACAAATTATTAAGGAGTGAAAACAAATCCATGAAAGATGTAAAACATGAAAAATGCGTACGTAAAACGTTCGCTAAAATTGGCGACAGTATTGAAATGCCAAATTTCATTAAAGTGCAAAAAGATTCTTATGAATGGTTTTTAAAAGAAGGGCTAGGAGAAGTTTTAAGAGATATCTCTCCAATAGTAGACTATTCTGGAAATTTAGTACTTGAATTCTTCGATTACTATATGGAAGACAAAACAAAATATTCATTAGAAGAGACAAAAGAAAGAGACGCAACATATTCTTCAAGACTACATGTAAAAGTAAGACTAAATAACAGAGAAACTGGAACATTCGTAATAAATGGTGCAGAAAGAGTTATCGTAAGCCAATTAGTACGTTCACCGGGATGTTATTACACATCAGACTTTGACAAAACAGGAAAAAAGATATTCACATCAACAGTTATGCCAATAAGAGGAGCATGGATAGAATATGAAACAGATTCAAATGACATATTCTATGCAAGAATAGACAGAACAAGAAGATTACCAGTAACAACACTATTAAGAGCAATAGGTCTAACAACTGATGAGCAAATAATAGAAATGTTTGGAGAAGATGAAAAAATCTTAGCAACATTACAAAAAGATACAGTAAAAACTCAAGATGAAGCATTAATAGAAATATACAAAAAATTAAGACCAGGAGAATTACCATCAGTAGACGCTGCAAGAAATCTATTTAATGGGTTATTCTTTGATGAAAGAAGATATGATTTATCAAAAGTTGGAAGATATAAATTCAATAAAAAGCTAAGTTTAGCATCAAGAATAGAAAATAAAGTAGCATTTGATGACGTAATAGATGGAGAAACTGGAGAATTACTTGTATCAAAAGATACTGTAATCACACCAGAAGTTGCAAGACAAATTCAAGATTCTGGAATAAATATTGTCAATATAAAAGTAGAAGACAAAAAAGTTAGAATAATAGGAAATGGAACAGTAGACATACATAATGTAGTTTCAATAGATTTAAGTGAATTAAACATAAAAGAAGAAGTAAATTATGCAGTACTTAAACACATATTAGAAACAACAGAAGAGAAAGACTTAAAGAAAGCAATAGAAGAAAGTATAAATGAATTAGTTCCAAAACATATCACAACAGAAGATATGATAGCTTCTGTAAGTTATCTTTTAAACTTAGCACATAATCTTGGAACAGTAGACGATATAGATCATTTAGGAAATAGACGTATAAGAAGTGTTGGAGAACTTTTACAAAATCAATTCAGAATAGGATTAACAAGACTAGAAAGAGTTGTAAGAGAAAGAATGACAATTCAAGACTTAGATGTTGTAACACCACAAACATTAATTAACACAAAACCTATAACATCTTCAATAAGAGAATTCTTTGGAAGTTCACAACTTTCACAATTCATGGATCAAACAAACCCATTATCAGAATTAACACATAAAAGAAGAATATCAGCATTAGGACCTGGAGGACTTTCAAGAGAAAGAGCAGGATTTGAAGTAAGAGATGTTCACTATACACACTACGGAAGATTATGTCCAATAGAATCACCAGAAGGACCAAATATAGGATTAATTTCAGCATTATCTTCATTTGCTATAATAAATGATTATGGATTTATTGAAACACCATATAGAAAGGTAGATCCAAAAACACACAAAGTAACAGACGAAATAGTATATATGGCAGCATATGATGAAGATGGACATATAATTGCACAAGCAAATGAACCAATAGGAAAAGACGGAAAATTTATAAATCAAAAAATAAAAGTTAGATACTTAGATGAAGTAACAGAAGTATCAAGCGATAGAATAGACTATATGGACGTATCTCCAAAACAATTAGTATCAGTTGGAGCAGCAATGATACCATTCTTAGAGCATGACGATGCAAACCGTGCATTAATGGGTGCAAACATGCAACGTCAAGCAGTTCCTCTAATGATAACAGATTCACCAATAGTAGGAACAGGAATAGAATACAAAGCAGCAAAAGACTCAGGAATAATGATACTTGCAAAATCTGATGGAGTAATTAAAAGAGTTACTGGAGACGAGATTATATTAGAAACAAGCAAAGGTCAAATTGAAACTTATAAACTACGTAAATTTAAAAGAACAAATGGTGGAACATGTATAAATCAAAAACCAATAGTTGTAAGAGGAGAAAAAGTTAAAGCAGGAGATGTAATAGCAGATGGACCTTCTACACAAAATGGAGAAATGGCACTTGGCAAAAACGTAATAATTGCTTTCACAACATGGGAAGGATATAACTACGAGGATGCCATACTACTTAGTGAAAGACTAGTTAAAGAAGATGTTTATACATCAATTCACATTGAAGAATATGAATGCGATTGCCGTGATACAAAACTTGGTCCAGAAGAAATAACACGTGATATACCAAATGTTGGAGAAGACGGATTAAAGGACCTAGACGAAAACGGAATTATAAGAATAGGTGCGGAAGTTAGACCAGGAGATATATTAGTTGGAAAGGTTACTCCAAAAGGAGAAACAGAACTAACAGCAGAAGAAAGACTACTTCGTGCAATATTTGGAGAAAAAGCTAGGGAAGTAAGAGATACATCTCTACGTGTACCACATGGAGAATCAGGAACAATAGTTGATGTAAAAGTATTTACAAGAGATAATTCCGATGAATTAGGCCCAGGTGTAAACCAAGTAATTAGATGCTATATAGCACAAAAAAGAAAAATATCAGTTGGAGATAAAATGGCTGGACGTCATGGAAACAAAGGTGTAGTATCAAGAATATTACCAGTTGAAGATATGCCATTTATGCCAGATGGAACTCCAGTAGATGTAGTTCTAAACCCACTAGGTGTTCCTTCACGTATGAACTTAGGTCAAGTTCTTGAAGTACACTTAGGAGGTGCTGCAAAAGCATTAGGATTTAAAATAGCAACACCAGTATTTGATGGTGCAACAGAAGAAGAAATAGTTGAATTATTAGAAAAATCAGGAAAAAGTCCAGATGGTAAAACAATACTTTATGATGGAAGAACAGGAGAGCCATTTGATAAGCCAATAACAGTTGGAGTTATGTATATGTTAAAACTACACCACTTAGTAGATGATAAGATACATGCTCGTTCAACAGGACCTTACTCATTAGTTACACAACAACCTCTAGGAGGAAAAGCACAATTTGGTGGACAAAGATTTGGAGAGATGGAAGTTTGGGCACTAGAAGCATATGGAGCATCACATACATTACAAGAAATGTTAACAGTAAAATCAGATGATGTAGTAGGAAGAATAAAAACATATGAAGCAATAGTAAAAGGCGAAAATATTCCAGAACCAGGAGTTCCAGCAGGATTTAAAGTATTAATAAAAGAATTACAAAGTTTAGGATTAGATGTAAGACTATATTCTCAAGACAATAAAGAATTAGAACTTAAAGAAAATATAGAAGAAGGAATAGATTTTAACCTAGAAAGAGAACAAAAAGAAAGAGAGCAAATTGAAGAAGCAGAACTTGCAGATGGATATGAAGAAGAAACTTTAAGCGAAGATGAACTTCTAGAAGAGGATGAAATCTTTGACGATGAAGACGTAATTGATGATGAAGACGAACTACTAGATGAAGACATATTCGACAATGATTTAGCAGAAGATAATCTAGAAAATGACGAAGACTTAAACTAGTTTCGAAAATAAATAATTAACAATTAAATATATTCTAAAAGGTAAGAAAATCGACATAAGTTTTTTGCAGGAGCTAAGGGATAGAATTTTCAAACCTTTTAGGATTATCGAAAAAACATATAGGGGGTCTGAATTTTGGACGAATTAGAATTGTTTGATAAATTAAAAATAGGACTTGCATCTGATGAAAAAATAAGAGAATGGTCAAAAGGCGAAGTAAAAAAGCCTGAAACAATAAATTATAGAACTTTAAAACCAGAAAAAGACGGATTATTCTGTGAAAGAATATTTGGACCAGTAAAAGACTGGGAATGTCATTGTGGTAAATATAAAAGAGTTAGATATAAAGGTATTGTCTGCGACAGATGTGGAGTAGAGGTTACTAAG
>CASTFX010000086.1 GCA_949448405.1 uncultured Clostridia bacterium | reverse complement strand
GTATGGAGTAGTATTAGTAGTCCTATTTCAACCAGAGCTTAGAAGATCATTAGAAGAGCTTGGAAGTAATAAATTAACCAGATTTTTTGGTATAGATAAAGATATAGAAGCAAAAACAAAAGAAGAGATATATAAAGTTTCTATTGCAGTTTTTGAACTCGCTGCTTCAAAAACTGGAGCATTAATCGTACTAGAAAGAGATATCGAGATAAAAGATATTATAGCAACAGGAGTTGCAGTTGACTCAGAAATTTCGCCACAATTGCTAGTAAATATATTTGTGCCAAAAACACCTCTTCATGATGGCGCAGTAGTAGTAAGTGGAGGAAGAATAAAAGCAGCAGCTTGTATGTTACCACTTGCAGGAGATAAAGATATTGCAAGAGAGCTTGGAACAAGACATAGAGCAGCAATAGGAATATCAAAAGAATCAGACGCAATAGCAGTTGTTGTATCTGAGGAAACAGGTAAGGTATCAATTGCAAAAGATGGTGTTTTAATTGCAGATGTAAAAGAAGAAACACTTAAAAAGATATTAATAAAAAACTTAATAACAAAAAGAAATATAAACACAAGAAGTAAGTTAAATGAATTCAAAGAAAAAGTAAGAGAAGAAAATCAAAAATAAGAACTTGATTCAACGTATAGGCAAAGCTTGTGAGTGAAGTACCAAAAAACTTGTTGATTTCGAAATAAATTTTTTACCCTAAGTTTTAAAATATAGAACTTAGGGTAAAATCATGTATATGATACATTTCTTTCACAATTAGTTCACAAATACATAGTAAAATATTAATATGTTAAATTAATGGAGGTTTAATAAAAAATGGAGGAAAATGAAAAAAACAATACATTTAGAAGTGTCGGAACATATAATCCAAAAAGTGGAGGATTCGGAAAAACAGTATTAGTGCCATTTTTATCTGGTATAGTTGGAGCAAGTCTAGTCATGATAGCTTGTTTTGGAGTTCCAGAGATAAAAGAGCAAATAATAGGAAGTAAAGAAACAAATACTAATGTAGAAAAAACACAAACAAACCAAGTAAATGCAACAGCAGTATCATTAACTGAATATTCGGATACAGCAATAGGTGTTGCAGCAAAAGTAATACCATCAATTGTTGGAATAGAAATTGAATATAATGTAAATTCAATATTTGGAAGGTCAACAGCTACTGCAACAGGTTCAGGAATAATAATGTCAGAAGATGGATATATTTTAACTAATAATCATGTTGTGAATTCAAGCTCAG
Source organism: uncultured Clostridia bacterium (assembly GCA_949448405.1). Lineage (GTDB taxonomy): Bacteria > Bacillota > Clostridia > TANB77 > CAG-508 > JAAWPK01. The sequence goes on along the minus strand of CASTFX010000086.1, from coordinate 4,378 downwards.
CAAGTAGTAGTTATTATCAAGTATCACAAGCAACTTCAATAAAAGTAAAAATATATAATGATGAAACAGTATATGAAGGAAAAATTGTTGGAGCAGATGACCAAACAGATTTAGCAGTAATAAAAATAGATAAAACAGGACTTACACCAGCAGAATTTGGAGATTCTGAGAGTGTAAAGGTGGGAGAATTTGCAATGGCAATTGGAACTCCATTAGGACTTGCAACAAGTGCAACATCTGGAATAATAAGTGCAGTAAACAGAGAAGTAACAGCAGAAAATAGGAAGTATACTGTAATACAAACAGATGCAGCAATAAACTCTGGTAACAGTGGAGGAGCATTAGTAAACAGTAAAGGACAAGTAATAGGTATAAATACATTAAAATTATCAGGAGATGGTATAGAAGGAATAGGATTTGCAATTCCAATAAGTTCTACAACCGAAATAACAAAACAATTGATAGAACACAATAAAGTAATAAGACCATATGTAGGAATACAAGGAAGAGAATTAGATGACGAAACTGCAAGAAGATATAATTTAGTAGAAGGAGTATATGTTCAAGTTGTAGAAGATTTTGCAGCAGCACAAAAAGCAGGAATAAAAGTAGGAGACGTCATAACAGAATTTGACGGACAAAAAGTAAAAACAGTAGAAGAAATAAATAATATCAAAAACAAACATAATATAGGAGATATTATAAAAGTTAAGATTTATAGAAGCGGAGAATATAAGGAAATAGAATTAAAACTAGAAGAACAACCATAATTGTAGGGGCGTGCACTGCACGTCCGAATTTTTTTTACACATTAAAACACCTTGACAAATAGATTTTAGATAAATATAATAGACTTACAAAATATTAATTCTAAACAGAAGATAACAAAGAAAGGAGTTTGATTTTTTGACACCACACAATGAAGCAAAAAAGGGAGAAATTGCTAAAACAGTCCTTATGGCTGGAGACCCACTTAGAGTGAAATATATTGCAGAGAATTTCTTAGATGACTATAAATTAGTAAATAGTGTAAGAGAAATGTATTGTTATACAGGACATTATAAAGGAAAAGAAATAAGTGTAATGGCACATGGAATGGGAATACCAAGTATGGGAATATACTCATATGAGTTATATCATTTCTATGACGTAGAAAATATAATCAGAATAGGCTCATGTGGAACATTTTCAGAAGAGGTAGGACTATTTGATATAATACTTTCTGATAAGGCATATACAGAAAGCAACTATGCATATTCTTTTGACGGGGAAAAATGTAATATAACTTATGCAGATAGCGGTTTAAATAATATAATTAAAGAAACTGCAAAAGACAATGACACAAAAATTGTAATAGGTACAACTCTTTGTAATGAATGTTTTGACCCATATGTACCAGATAAGGATGGGATACTCAAAAGAGCACCAAAAGATTTAAATATAATTGCTTCAGAAATGGAAGCTTTCGCATTATTCTATAATGCAAAAAGAGAAAACAAAAAAGCAGCTTGTTTACTTACTGTTGTAGACGTTCCAAAGAAACAAAAAAGCATAAGTACAAAAGAAAGACAAACTTCACTAAATAATATGATAAAATTAGCACTAGATACAGCTATAAAACTTTAAATTAAAGGAGAATAAAAATGGAAAAGGTATTTATTTTTGGACACAAAAGTCCTGACACAGACAGCATAACATCAAGTTTAGTAATGGAAAATTTAGAAAGAAAGATGGGAAACCCTGATGCTAAGGCATACAGATTAGGAAAGCTAAACAAGGAAACAGAATTCGTATTAAATTATTTCAAAATACAAGCACCAGAATTATTAGAAAATATAGAAGAAAAAGAAAAAGTAATTTTAGTAGACCATAACAGTTTTGCACAAAGTGTAAATGGTATAGAAAAAGCAGATATTTTAAAAGTTATAGATCACCATTGTATTTCAAATTTTGAAACAGCAACACCTTTATACTATATGGCAGAACCAGTTGGCTGTACAGCAACAATTCTTTATGAAATATACATGATGAATAAATTTGAAATAGAGCCTAACATTGCAGCACTTATGACAAGTGCAATAATATCAGATACTCTATTATTTAAATCACCAACATGTACAAAAAAAGATATAGAAGCAGCAACAGAACTTGCTAAAATAGCAAATATAGATATAGAAAACTACGGAATGGAAATGCTAAAAGCAGGAACAGATTTAAGTGACTTTTCAGCAGAGGAATTAATTAATCTTGATTCTAAAGAATTAGAAGCAAATGGATTAAAATTCCAAGTAGCACAAGTAAATACAGCATGTATAGAAGATGTATTAAAAGATAAAGAAGCAATAGAAAAAGCGATGACAGATTTCATAAATGCAAATAATCTAGGATTATTTATGTTTGCTATAACAGATATAATAAATAGTAACTCTAAAGCAATTGTATTAGGGGAAAGAGCAAGTATCGTAGAAAAAGCATTTAATGGAAAATTAGAAGACAATATGATTTTCTTACCAGGTGTAGTATCAAGAAAGAAACAAATTGTTCCAGTAATAAAAGAAAATGCATAAAAATATAAGACTTACAAAAAAAGAAAGTGAGGAAAATTTATGGCAAATATAAAAGTTAATTTTGATAACTCAAAAGTTAGTATGGAAAACATACTAGAATTTAAGGAAGAGGTTGAATTTTTCGATAGAAAATTACGTAAAAATCCAAACAGCGAAAATGACTTTTTAGGTTGGCTAGAACTTCCAACAAACTATGATAAAGAAGAATTTGAAAGAATAAAGACCGCTGCAAAAAGAATTAGAGAAACTTCAGAAGTATTTGTATGCATAGGAATAGGAGGCTCATATTTAGGGGCAAGAGCAGTAATTGAATCTTTGACAAACACTTTCTATAATTATTCAAAAAGAGAAACACCTCAGATTCTATATGCAGGAAACAATATAAGTCCAAACTATATCGCTGATATGATAGATTTAATAGGAAATAGGGATTTTTCAATAAATGTAATATCAAAATCAGGGACAACAACAGAACCAGCAATAGCATTTAGAATTTTTAGAGAAATACTAGAAAATAAATATGGAATAGACGAAGCTAGAAAGAGAATATATGTTACAACAGATAAAGCAAAAGGAGCATTAAAAGAGCTATCAAATGAAGAAGGATATGAAACATTTGTAGTTCCAGATAATATTGGAGGAAGATACTCAGTACTTACGGCAGTTGGACTTCTACCAATTGCTGTTGCTGGAATTAACATAGACGACCTAATGCAAGGAGCAAAATATGCACAAGATAAATATTCAGACGGAAATCTAAAATACAATGAATGTTATCAATATGCAGTAGTAAGAAATATACTTTATAGAAACGATAAAACAATAGAGATATTAGTAAATTATGAGCCAAAAATGCATTATTTTACAGAATGGTGGAAGCAACTATTTGGAGAGAGTGAAGGAAAAGAAGAAAGAGGTATATTCCCAGCAGGGGTTGATTTTACAACAGATTTACACTCATTAGGGCAATATATACAAGATGGAAGAAGAGACTTATTTGAAACAGTAATAAATGTTGTAAATACAGCTGTCGATATTCCATTAAAAGAAGAAGTAGACAACTTAGATGGTTTAAACTATTTAGCTGGAAAGACAATGGATTTTGTAAATAAGAAGGCTATGGAAGGAACAATAAAAGCACATGTTGACGGAAGAGTACCAAATATACTTATAAATATTGAGGACTTAAAAGAAAAGACAATTGGACATTTAATATATTTCTTCGAACTTGCTTGTGCAATGTCTGGAAATATACTAGGAGTAAATCCATTTAACCAACCAGGAGTAGAAGAATATAAGAAAAATATGTTTAAGCTACTTGGAAAACCTGGATATGAAAACAAATAAGAAAAATGCAGGGGCTACCATTGGTCGTCGCTGTTCGTCTGTAAAAAAATAAATGGATGTATATTGCACATCCACAAAAAACGTAGGAATTTATAGGGGCGAGCATTGCTCGTCCGCTTATTTTAAATATTTCCATTTATTCCATTATTTAAGTATCTTGAAACATTTTTTGCACTAACACCTGTATTTATAGAGATATTATCAATAGAATAATTTGGGTTTTCCTCAAAATAGTTTTTTACTTTAACCATATCTAATCTATCCTTTGGAGCACAAGCGTTACAAACTCCTCCATCTGTTACAAAAAAGCATCCACAACGTGCACATCTCTTAAATTCCATATATTTATACCTCCATAAAAACTAAAAAAATTATTTTGACATTATTCTATCACAAATCTTAATAAAATAAAATACTTTTTTAAAATTTCTCTGAACAATATATAATAAAAATCCTTTTATTGT
>CASTFX010000085.1 GCA_949448405.1 uncultured Clostridia bacterium | reverse complement strand
GAGCAAAATAGTAGTGGATATGCAGGAATAAAGAAAGATGGCGTATGGGGCTCAATAGACTCAAAAGGAAAAGTTGTTGTAGAACCAGAGTATAATTTAGATGAAAATGCAAAAATAGATTTTATAGGAGCATGGCATTTGTGTGAAGATGAAAATGCAAACTATTACTTAGATGTATAATAGAAACAGTATAATGCTTTGCATTATACTGATTTTCATAAGAGGAAGGAAGAAATAATGGAACTAAAGATAAAATATAGTTATAGCTATTTTATATATCCATATGTAGTAAAAGAAGAAAAATATAACGGATATATGCAAAGCTTACTTAAAAATAGAAGGTGTACTTTAAAACTGTTTGAAAAAAGGAAAAATGCTAGCATGTACAATTATTTCCTTCCAACAATAAGAGATTATATGTTTAGGAGTTTTGGATTTGCAGAAAGCAATTATAAAGCATTCAATTCATTAGGAATGACAGTACAATCAAATATGTTATCCCAAACACCATGTACAATTTTTGAATATAATATGGGACATGACGTACAAGCAAAGACTGAAGAGGATGGAATATTTTTTAAGATAGAAAAGATAGAGTTAATATGTTTTAATACAGGAATATGCTTTTTAGTATTAAAAACTAATATTGAAGATACAAATAAGTTTTCAGATTTATTAAATTTTAATTATAAATTTAGGGATATAAATTCAGAAGCAAATGAAGGTTTAAGTAGTAGTAAAATAAAAATACAAACAGGAACTTTTAGTGATATAAAGAAGTTATCAGAACTAATAAAAGAACTTACAGGAAGTACAGCGAGTTCAAAGAAAATTGATATAGACACAAATAGATTTTTAATTTATTCATATGCTTGTATAGATCAAGAATACTGGAATGATAGACATGAATTTATAGAAATAGAAAAAGAATTTTTTAAGTTTGCAAATGTGTTAAATAGTGAATTCAATTCTAGCTTTGATAATGAAAGATTGAGTACCGTAAATTTAGGAAAATATATTAAAATTGGAATAAGTAGTGCAGGAATGAATTTGATAGCATCTAGCATAAATACAGTGAATTATACAAACTTACCTTTTCAATTTGAGAATGAATATTTTTATACATATATTTTTTCATTATATAAAAAATTATATATTAAAAAACTGATAAGCGAGTTTCAGAGCAAAAAAAAGGCAGTACATACAAAAGAAAAATTTATTAATTTTACAAATGATATATGGATACATGAGATAACAAATGATGATAATGGAATATTAATATATAAAGAATTAGAAAAAGTTTTAGATTTAAGTGAAACATATGAGAAAGCAAAAAGGCACTATGACTTATTGTATAAAGATTTTAGAGTAAAAGATAATGAAAAGTTTAATAAAATAATTCTGATATTACTTATAATATCAGTTATAGGAAATATAATAAACTTTTATATATTATACAAATTAAGGTATTATTAAAGGAGACAGAAATGAAAGTAACTTGCGGAACAGATATCATAGAGATAGACAGAGTAAAAAAATCAGTGGATGAAAGTAAAAAATTTGTAAATGAGATATACAATGAAAGCGAAATAGAATATTGTGAAACTAAAAGAAATGCTAAGTATCAGCATTATGCAGCAAGGTTTGCAGCAAAAGAAGCAATATTTAAGGCTATATCTAATAAATTAGAGAATAAATTTGAACTTACATGGAAGGACGTAGAAATCGTAAATACTAAAGAACGGAAGGCCAGTAGTAAAGTTTTTAAATAAAGAGCCTAAAGATTTAGAAGAGATAGATATTAGTATATCACATTGCAAGGAGTTTGCTGTTGCAATGGTTACAGCAGTATGGAGAGGTTAAGAAAATGAAATTATTTGATACACATTCACATTATAATGATGAACAATTTGATGAGGATAGAGAAGAGATAATTAAAAAGATATTTGAAGCAGGTGTAGAGAATACAGTTGTAGTAGGAGATAATGTAGAAAATTCTAAAAAAGCTATTGAACTTGCTAAAAAATATGATTTTATATATGCAGCAGTGGGAGTTCATCCAAATGAAATAGCAGAGAATGAAGAAGAAATAAGTAAACAAATAAGTCAGATAAAAGGGATTGTAAATAAAAATGAAAAAATAGTTGCAATAGGAGAGATAGGATTAGATAATCATTGGGTAAAAGACCAAAAAGAATTGCAAAGATATGCTTTTTTAGAACAGATAAAACTTGCAAATGAACTTAATCTTCCAATAGTTATACATTCAAGAGATGCAATAATGGAAACTATAGAAATATTAAAAGGTAAAGTTGTGCCAGAGAAGAAAGGAATTTTGCATTGTTGCCAGTTAAATAGGGATTTAGTAAAAGCAGGATTAGAGGCAGGATTTTACATTTCTTTTGCAGGAGCTGTAACTTTTAAAAGTTCAAAAAATGCAAATGAGATTATTGGAATGGTTCCAAATGATAGGATTTTAATTGAAACAGACTGCCCTTACCTTAGTCCTGAACCAAATAGAGGAAAGAGAAACGACTCGAGGAATGTAAAGTATATAGCAGAAAAAATTGCTTCAGTTAAAGAAATGCCAGTAGAAGAAGTGGCTAGAATAACATATGAAAATGGAAAGAGAATATTTGGAATGAAATAAAAGTAAATAGATACTAAAAAATAAACTATTTAAAAAATTGAGATGCATAATTCAAAGAAAAAAGAATGTTTCAAAATTGAAGTGCTGCGTAAGCGACCAACCGAAGCAAAGCGGAGGGCGATTGGAGCAACCAACCAATAATTTTAAATTGGTGGTTGCGACACCAAAGCACGAAATTTTAAAATATTCTTTTTTTATATTATTTTAAATTCCTTAGAGCATTAACTCTTTCATCTAGGCTAGGATGTGTTGACCATATACTAGACTTTTCTATTTTTTTATCTCTAAATGGACTAGAAATATACATATGAGCAGTTGATTTATTAGCTGATTTAAGCTCATTTGGGTCACTACAAATTTTTTCAAGAGCAGAAATTAAGGCATCTGGATTTCTTGTATATTTTGCAGAAGTACTATCAGCTAAAAATTCTCTACGTCTTGAAATGGCAAGTTGAGCAAGCTTACCAAATATTGGTGCAAGTATTAGAAATACAAGACCGATAAGCATAAGAATTGTATTTCCATTATTATCATCGCTATTAGAACTTCTTCTCCCTCTCATAAAAGTTCTTGTGAAAAAATCTGAAAGAATTACTATGAAACTAACCATTACAGTAACAACAGCAGAAAGACGTATATCATAATTTGCAATGTGAGCAAGCTCATGTCCTACAACTCCTTCTAACTCATAGTAGTCTAATTTTTCTAATAAACCAGTTGTAACACAGATAACAGAATGTTCTGGGTCACGACCAGTTGCAAAAGCGTTTGGTTGAGCATCATTAATAATATATAGCTTTGGTGTTACACCAAGTCCGGAACTTACAACAAGTGCATCTAAAATATTTACTAGTTTTTGGTTTTCTTCGTGTGTTGCAGGTCTTGCTTTAGACATAGACAAAATAATTTTATCACTATTATAATATGAAGCCCAAGAAGTAATAATTGAAATTGATAAAGCTATTATAATAGAAATAGGTCCCATATCAAATGCCATACATATATAATATAGAATTAAAGAAATAACAATTATAAATATAGAAATGATGACACCTGTTTTAATTTTATTAGAACGTATATCTTCGTACATATAAAACCTCCTATAATAGTATTTGGCAAAAGCCAGCTAAAATACCATAAAGATATGTTTAGACTGGCTTAAAATTTTGTGACTAATTATTTCCAAAATCTACTTTAACATTTTTTCTAGTCTCTTCATCTGTTACAACAAATAATTTTTCAGCTGTGAAATGGAATATTGAAGCGATTATACTAGTTGGGAATACTCTGATTGCTGTATTGTACATTGTAACACTGTCATTATAAAATTGTCTTGAATAAGCAATTTTATTTTCTGTATTTCTTAATTCTTCTTGTAATTCAGAAAAGTTTTGGTTTGCTTTTAAATCTGGGTAGTTTTCAGAAACTGCCATAATTGTTTTTAAAGCTCCAGAAAGTTGATTATCTAACTCAACTTTTTCTCCAATACTTCCTGCATTTGCCCAAGAAGTTCTAAGTTCAGTAACTTTTGTTAATGTATCTTTTTCATGTTCCATATATCCTTTAACACAATTAACTAAATTAGGGATTAAATCAAATCTTCTTTGTAATTGAACATCGATTTGTCCCCAAGAGTTTTCAACCTTCATTTTTCTTCTAATTAAACCATTATATGAAAAGATAATCCAAAGGACTATTAAAACTACAACTATAAGTGCTATCCACATAAAAATTCCTCCTTAAATAATTAAAACTACATATATATAATAACACAAAATAGCAAAACTTACAACTTATATTTGAAATAAGAGAAAATATATATGCTTTCTTTAATTTTATAAAAATTTGAATAATAACCTTTTCATACTACACATCATATGGTATAATAACGTTTGGAGAAATATGACTATATTTTCCAAAAATGATTAATACCTAATATAGAGGTGAAAAATTATGATAAAATTTACAAAAATGCAAGGGCTAGGTAATGACTATGTCTATATTGACTGTACCCAAATGAAAGAAACAGAAGTCAATGACATATCACACCTAGCTAAAATTATCAGTAATAGGCATTTTGGCATAGGCTCAGATGGTCTTATTTTAATCTGCAAAAGTAAGACAGAAGATTTCAAAATGAAAATGTTTAATCAAGATGGAACAGAAGCAGAAATGTGTGGAAATGGTATAAGATGTGTTGGGAAGTTTGTATATGATAAAGGACTTACAACTAAAACAAATCTTAGAATTGAAACCTTAGCAGGAGTTAAAGAACTGAAGCTACATATAAAAGATGGAGAGGTGGAAACAGTTACAGTAGATATGGGAAATCCAATATTTAATCCAATCGATATACCAGTAATATCAAAAGAGAATCCAGTTAAAGATTTAAAGATAAAAGCTTTAGATAAAGAATTTATTTTTACTTGTATATCAATGGGAAATCCGCATGCAATAACTATTGTAGACAATGTAGATAATTTTGATATACAAAAATATGGAAGCATTTTAGAGATAGATGAGCATTTTCCTAAAAAAGCAAATATCGAATTTATTGAAATACTAGATAGAAATACTGTAAAAATGAGAGTATGGGAAAGAGGAGCGGGAGAAACATTAGCTTGTGGAACAGGAGCCTCAGCAGTTTGTGTAGCTTGTACTATAAATGGAGTTGTAAATGAAGGAGAAGATATAAAAGTAAAATTACTAGGTGGAGAACTTAATATAAAATGGGATGACAGAGTATATATGACAGGAGCAGCAAAAATAGTATTTGAAGGCGAATTTGATGAAAGGAAATATAAGTAAATGATAAATGTTAATGAAAACTTTTTCGATATAAAACAAAGCTATTTGTTCTCAGAAATAACAAAAAGAACAGAAGAATACAGAAGAAAACACCCAGATGCAGATATTATAAAGCTTGGAATTGGAGATGTAACACTTCCAATTGCAAAAGTTTCAATTGATGCTATGCATAAAGCAGTAGATGAAACTTTTGCAATTGGAAGTGTTAC
>CASTFX010000084.1 GCA_949448405.1 uncultured Clostridia bacterium | reverse complement strand
TAGCTTAGATAGTTCTTAGTTATATTACTATTTATTCTATTATCTTCTGATATACTCTTATATGTATTTAACAATTCTTCTTTTTTATCTGTACTCTTTTTGTAGTCTTTATCCATTCCTGTTATTATTAATTTTTCTTTTGCTCTTGTTAGTGCAACATAGAGTATTCTCATTTCTTCAGAAATAATTTCATTTTTTGATTTATACTTTATAGCCTCTCTTGCGAGTGTATTATATGTTATACCTTTTTTATAATTTATATACTTAGGGCCTATTCCTATATCTTGGTGTAACAATACTATATTTGTATTTAAATCTTGTACATTAAATTTCTTTCCTGTTCCTGCTAAGAATACTACTGGAAATTCTAATCCTTTGCTTTTATGGATACTCATTATCCTTACTACATTTTCATTTTCTCCAATTAGTTTTGCTCCTGACATATCTTTGCTACTTAATTTTAGTTTATCTATAAAACTTATAAAATTATATAACCCTTTAAAGCTTGTCTTCTCGTATTGTTTTGCTTTTTCAAATAGTATTTTAAGATTTGCTACTCTTAATGTACCATTTGGCATTAGACTTACATAGTTATAATATCCTGTATCTAAATATAATTTCCATATAAATTCATCAAGTGGCATATATTCTTTATATCTTCTAAATTCATCTATTTTTTCTAAAAAGTCATTTACTTTTTCTTTTAACTCTATATCCGCTTCCTCTATATTTTTATATTCGCACATTGCTTCATAAAAGTTCTTATTCTTATTTTCTAGCCTAATTTTTATTAATTCATTATCTGTAAATCCACCTATCATAGACCTAAGTACTGTAACAAGTGCTATGTCATTTATTGGGTTATCAATTATTTTAAGTAGACTCATTACTACTTGTATTTCAACTGTTTCTAAATATCCGAACATTTGTATCGCAAAATACTGGTATATTTAATTTTGATATTTCTTGCTCATATATTGGTGCTAAACTTTGAGTTGAACGAAGAAGTATTGCTATATCTTTATATGTTATTTTCCTATTTGTTTTGTCTTTATTACATACCATATATCCTATATCTATTAACTCTTTTATTCTATTTGCTACAAATTTTGCTTCTATTAATATATCTTCTATATTTTCTACTTCTTCCTCTTTGTCTTCTTCTCCTTTGTATATGCTTTGTTCTTCTTCCTTAAGATCTATAATGTCTAGCTCTACCTCTAAGTTTTCTCCATTTAGATAATCTGCTCCTAAATTTAAGTATTCTTCTTTTGTGTAATCTATATCTCCTAAAGTCTTACTCATTATATTATCAAATACTATATTAGTTATATTTAATACATTTTCTCTGCTTCTAAAGTTCTTAAACAATTGTATTTTTAGATTATCTTCCGCTTCTAATTCGTCTTTTATCTTATAACTCTCATATTTCTCTAAAAACAGCTCTGGTCTTGCTTGTCTAAATTTATATATACTTTGCTTTACATCTCCAACCATAAAAATATTATTTCCTCTTGAAATAGTATTTAGTATATATTCTTGTACTAAATTGCTGTCTTGGTATTCATCTATAAGTATTTCTTCATACTTTTCCTTGTATTTTTTTGAAGCTCCTGATTCTTCATTAGTTAATATGTTTAGTGCAAAATGTTCAATATCACTAAAGTCCATTATATTTCTATCTTGTTTGGCTTTTAAGAAAGTTTTTGAGAATTCTATTACAAGATTTTCTATTCTTTTTAGTGTTATGTACATTTCTTTTATATCATTACACGCTTCTTCTGATGTATATAGCATTATATTTTGTGTTATCTTTTTTATATCTTCTTTTACTTTATTTCGTATTTGTTTTATCCTATCTTTTATCTCATCTGGTACTCTTTTATCTACTGGAAATCTGTCTAATGATAAACTATTTATACCTATATATACTTCATCCCAAGAGCTTTTTTCATATATTTCTGTTAGTTTCCTTATATCTTCAGATAAGGTTACAACAAACTTCTCTGTATCTGCTTCGTATTTTAGTTTTTCTAATTCATTCTCTAATTTAAGTATTCCGGTCTTTTAGTTCGTTTTTTACTTTTTCGAATAATATCCTTCCCCATACTGTATTTTCAAAGCTTGTACTTTCTAAATTAAATGCTTCTACCTTTTCTTTTATCCATTCTTCTGGAAATGGTGTACTTTGTATATATGAATATATTTCTAGTACTATATCTCTTAGTACATCATCTCCCCTATAACTTGTATATTCATCTACTATCTCTAAAAACTCTTTGTCTCCATTTTCATACTTTTCTTCAAATATATCTTCTATTATTTCTTGTTTTAATATTTCTATTTCTGTACTTTCTGCAATCTTTAGGTTTGGAGATATTCCAATTTCAAAAAAGTTGTTTTTTACTATATCTAGACAGAAAGCATCTATTGTACATATACTTGATTTTGAAAGAAGTGTTATTTGTTTTTGCAAGTGTTCATTACTACTGTCTTTTTCTATCTCTTTATATATTGCATCTAATATTCTTCCTCTCATTTCAGATGCTGTAGCTTTTGTAAATGTTACTACTAGTATTTTATCTATATCTATTTTTTCTTTTACGATTTTATTTATTATTCTTTCAACAAGTACTGCTGTTTTTCCGCTTCCTGCTGCTGCTGCAACAAGTATGTTTTTGTCTTTTTCATTTATTGCAAGCAGTTGCTCCTTAGTCCATCTTACTTCTCCCATATATACTCCTTTTTGTCTAATTATGTACTTATTATATACTAAAGTGAAGAAAAAAGGAAGTTCAAAATAATGAACTTCCTTTTTATAATTATAAGTATTAGTTATTGCAACAACCAAAGTTTGTAAATAATAATAAGAATATTATTATGAAGAATAGTATTTCACTATTTCCACCACAACCACATCCTCCAAATAATCCTGCTAAGCCATTATTTCCACAGCCGCATCCACAACCACAGTTTCTTTGGTCTTGACAATTTCTTTGTTCTTCTGGCATATAAATTACCTTCCTTTCATTTGAGGTTAAAGCTTTTAACTTAAAGTTTCTACAATATACTATGAAAATTAATTAATTTGTGATACAATTAAACTGTAAAAATTAATAAATAGAGGTTATATTGTTAGTGAAAAATAATGTTGAACTTTTATCACCTGCTGGTGATTTAAACTGTGTAAAAGCTGCTGTTCAAAATGGTGCAGACGCTATATATCTAGGTGCTTCTTCTTTTAGTGCTCGTGCTAGTGCTGCAAATTTTACTTTAGATGAGCTAAAAGAAGTTATTAATTATGCTCATATTCGTAATGTTAAAATCCATTTGGCTTTAAATACTTTAATTAAGAATAATGAATTTGAAGAGGCTGTTTCTATTGCTGAAAAAGCTTATGAACTTGGAGTCGATGCAATTATAGTTCAGGATTTAGGACTTGCTTCTATTCTTATTAGCTCGTTTCCAAAACTTCCTATTCATGCAAGTACTCAAATGACTGCTCACAAATTAGAGGATGTTTCAGTTCTAGAACGATTAGGTATAAAGCGAGTTGTTCTTGCAAGAGAAACTTCTATATCAGAAATAGAATACATATGTAGAAACTCAAATATTGAAATAGAAACTTTTATTCATGGAGCCCTTTGTATCAGTTATTCTGGTCAGTGTCTATTTTCTAGTATGGTTGGTGGTCGTTCTGCAAACCGTGGAAAATGTGCTCAAGCTTGTCGTCTACCTTATGGTCTACTTCAAGATGATAAACTTATTGATAGTGGCTATCTATTAAGTCCTCGTGATTTATGTGGTTTAGATTTCATTCCTGCTTTGATTGATGCTGGTGTAAAATCTTTTAAAATAGAAGGAAGACTAAAATCGCCTGAATATGTTGCAACTGTTACTAGAATTTACAGAAAGTATATTGATTTATATTTATCTTCTGAAAAATATGAAATAGACTTAAAAGATAGAAAAGATTTACTACAAGTCTTTAACAGAGGTAATTTCTCTTTTGGACATTTAGATAAAGAACCTAATCTCAATTTAGTATGTAAAGAAAAGCAAAATAATATGGGTATATATATTGGAAATGTTGCTAATTATAATGGCAAAAAAGGTCATGTTACCCTGAACTTAAATGATATATTAACTCTTGGAGATTCTATTACTTTTGAAAATGAGCCTACTAAATATAGAGTATCTGAGCTTATGTTTCAAGATAAAAATATTCCTTTTGCTTGTGATAATCAAATTATAACTATTCGGTAGAATGAAAGGAAATATTTCTCCTGGAGATAAAATATTTAAAATATCTAGTAAGACTCTTTCTGATTCTGCTGCAGTTACTTTTTCTGGTAAAGAATTTAGAAAAGTAAAATTAAGCTGTAAAATATCTGTAAAGGAAAATAAGCCTGTTACAGTTTTTGTAAAGCCTGATAGAGAATATGAACATTATAAAAATGTAAGTGTTACAATTGAATCAAGCATTATACCTATTAAAGCAATAAATCAGCCTATTACAAAAGAAAAATTAATATCTCAATTTTCGAAAACAAATGATACTCCTTTTGAATTTGCTAAAATAGATATTGATTTAGATGATAATTTATATATACCAAAAATTAGCGAGATAAATGCTCTTAGAAGAGAAGCTTTAGAAAAGCTTGAAGAATTGGTATGCCGTAAATTTACTAGAGTTCCTATTAAAGTAACTTCTAGAAATTTCAAGAATAAAAAGCATATTTCTCCTAAGGTTTCATTATATTTAACTAGTATTGATGAGACTTTTGATTATTCACTTCTTGAGGAAGTAGATAGAGTATATATTCCTTTGAAATATTTTGCAAGTAGTAAATATGATAAATGTTTAAAAGAAATTAATTCTAAACTTGATACATATATCTATATGCCTACTATTCATAATGAAAACTATACTAACTTAATGTATAATACTATAAATAAAGCTTTGTCTAACTATAATATTTCTGGATTTGTTGCTTCTAGTATTGATAGTTTTAAAACTATGAAGAAACCTGAATTTAAGAAATATGATTTTATTGCAAATTATACTTTTAATGTATTTAATGACTATTCTGCATATGAACTTTCAAGGATAGGAATGGATACTGTCACTTTATCTCCTGAGCTTAATAAAGATGATATAAAAAATCTTTCTTCTGAGGTGGATAAAGAGCTAATTGTCTATGGTCGAATAAAACTTATGAGTACAAGATATTGCCTACTTGGTCATTCTAATTTATGCTATCCAACATGTACTACAAAATGCAAAGAAAATCATAAATATTATCTAAAAGATAGATTAGGATTTTTGTTTAGAGTTATCCCTGATAGTTTCCAAACAGTGACTACTATTTATAACTCAAAAATACTTTCTATAAGTCCTAATGATTTAGATATTGATTATGCTAGAATCAATATTTTGGATGAAAATATTGATGAGATTAATGAGGTTATTCGTACAGTAAAAGCTGGAAAACGTCTTGAGGGACAAAATTATACAAATGGTCATATGAATAGAGATGTGTAATAAGTTTATTGCATTACTACTGCATTAAAAATAGCAATAGAAAATCTTAGATCGCTTATATTTTAAGCTTTCTAAGATTTTTTTATTTTGGCTGGGCTGGCTAGATTCGAACTAGCGCATGCCAGAGTCAAAGTCTGGTGCC